>CALKWL010000398.1 GCA_938004235.1 uncultured Gammaproteobacteria bacterium | reverse complement strand
TTATTTTTTTTTTAACTATTCGGCACCCACCTAGATCTACACTCTTTCCCTACACGACGCTCTTCCGATCTTGCTGTAAACAACAGTAAACACCATACTAATAATCCTGGTTTTATATGACATCTAAGCTCCCTCGCCCTTTACACCCCACAGTTCCCTTAAGGTAAATTTCCTCATACTAACACGTATAGAAACGTATAACTAAAGTAATAAAAAATTTTGTAATACCACAGGTGTCTCCCGCTGTGTTTTTTGACCCTTTTCTCACTTTTTATGCCGTAAATGCCGTAAACACCTAATGAAATGTTTGCGTTATTTGTTACTGTAAACACTCTTAACGTAAACGTTTTCAATCCTTCCGGCATACTACCTAAATCCTTCTAGGATAAAAAAGAGCACAAAAAAAGGGCAGTTTCTGCCCCCCTTTCTCAACCGTTAGCTCCCGTGAGCCGCGTAAAACCCCATCAAAACGCCCCCCCATCCTCGCCCAGACTCAGTAGACAACGACTTCAGCCACGTGCTCCAGGCGCGGTTCCCCATCACGCACCACCACCCTGGGGGCGTGCTCAGTGACACTATACCAGTCGAGGATACCCCGGTACCCCTGCTTAAACGTGTCTACAGCCTCTGTGCGGGCCTCGACGGTATCGCAGGTGTAGACTATCACCAACTTACTCCCGCGTCGCGAGAACGCCTTCTTAACCCCTGCTGGCAGCCCATCCCCCCTACTCAACGCGGTGCACCCAACGACTGTTCGATAACCCTCTCCTCCTCAATGTAGGCCCGATGGTCGTTCCAGGCTAAGATGGCCAGGATCAAGGTACCCGGTGCCAGTGACCACCATGGCGAGATGAAATAGTCAAGCCCAAGGGCCCTCATGAGGTGATACAGAGCCAGACTAAGAGGAAGAAACAGGAACACCAACCCAGACACAAACCTGGGGGCAGCAAATGTGACAAAGGCCAGAAGGACCAACCCAATAAAGATAGCGGCGCCCATCATGACTTCTCTCCCCCTTTCCGGGTAACGCCCCCAGCCACATCCGCGGCGCCTGGGAGCTTCATCAGTCTCTTCAGCAATTTGCGGTCAGCGACTACCTGATCCAATGCGGCGCGCATCTCGGCCACCCGCCGGTCGAAGTCAATCAATACTCGATAGTCGGGGTGACCAACTAGCGAACCTCGCCAGGCCTCAGCCTCATTAACTGCCTCAGTGAGTAAAACAATCTGCTTATTGGTTATCATGCTCAGCTCCTTAAAAAAATCCCCTGACCCACATGAGCCAGGGGTGAAGACCAGGCGCCGGGAGATCGGAAAGCGCCTGGTGAGGGACATCATGCAGCCTTTTTAACAACGCGCTTAGAGGTCAATTTCCCAGCACCAGCACCAGCACGCTTGGTGACGGGGGCCTTCTTCGTCATGGCCTTCGGCTCAGTCGTCGGTTCAACTTCCCGATCACCCCCCTGGAGGACGGCCACAATCTCTTCGCGACGAGCCTCCTCAAACACCCATCCGGCGGCAGGTTTCGTCATTGCCTTCCGCATCTTGGCACGGGCTTCGCGCGGGTTAATCCCAAGCTCACGTGCCAGGGATGCAACGGTGACCATGCCGGTCAGGTCGACCTTCGCCTTCTTAGCAGCCTTCTTGGCGGCGCGCTTGGTGACCTTCTGGGGCTCCTCGTTTCCAGTCATGAAGTCACGCAGCTCAGGGTTAAGACTAGCAGCGGCCAGGCAGCGCATCGCCTGAGGGGTCTTCAACAGCACCGATTTTGAAAACGTGGCGATGGCCTTAGGAAACGACTGCTTAACAACGGTCAGATCCGCCACATCAGTGTGGGGCAGGGAGACAACTTCAATAACGCCCTTGCCCATCGTCAGATACTCGTTAGCATCATCCCCTTGGCGAACCAGGATGAAGACGTTGCTGTTGGCGTTACGGAGCAGGCGGGCGGTGATTTTAGCGGGGGTGTTCATGAGAATTCTCCTAGTAGCTTGATCGAGTTGGGCTGTTGGTTCAGCGTGGACCCATTGTCTCATACCGCTACCGGCCTGTCAACAGTCTTAAGAGAGAAAACTTACAAGACGGCCATCGCCCCCCCTACCCCCTCAATCATCAGGAAGATGGGCGTTGTCCATCCATGCTTGAGTGAGTACGATGACACCGACGGGCCAGACCACCGACAATAGAATCGCGAACGCCCACAGGCTCAGGGGCAGCTCTTCCATTAGGCAGTCATCCTCCTGGGCAACTAATTGCATCATGCAAAGATATCCACAGAGCGTCAAGCACAAACCCACAACATATCCCAAGAACAACCACTCTTCAAGACTAAATGCATTCATGACACAAGCCCTCCAATCAATGACGTGAAAACTCCAGGAACGGTCATTATCCCACAAAACTGCTCGACGGTGACTATAAAAAGTTGAAGAATTGACACCCAGGTAACCGCCGGAATATAATTGAATTTCCCGCTGAAAAACGGCGCGCCACCCATTCACACCCTCATCAAACCCACAAACCCACAAACCTGGAGACATGGCATGTCAGACCCCGAACGTCGTTTCATTGGCTTCAAAGTTTCCCTTGAGGAGTTCACCGATATCAAGACCCTCTGCGCCCTTGAGGGCGTCAACTATTATAGCCTCATCATGCCCCTGCTGAGAAAGCGACTGACTAAGGCCCGCAACCTGCGCGTGGTTAATTCGGCCGCTCCCATCGCGGTGCGTGGGGGTCAGGAGAAGACAGCTAAGCTGAAAACGGCTTAAAGGAGGGAGCTAATCATGGCCGTAATTAAGCTCCCACAGTCAAGGACCAGCCGAACAGCTGAATATGCATTTAAGTACCTTGACCGAGGTCTTGCACTCACACAACTCAAGCCTCAAAGTAAGCAGCCAGCTAAGAAAGCCTGGCAGTCAAAGGTCATCACTTCCCCCGATCACGCCAACCTGTTTAAGTCCCACAACATTGGTTTCATCCTGGGCGAACGAAGCGGCGACCTTACAGATATCGACCTGGACACCGACGAAGCGGTGGGGCTAGCGCCTTATCTACTCCCAACCACCGGGTGGATTTATGGTCGACAGTCTCGGCCAGGCAGTCATTTCCTCTACGTTGTTAAAGGATCCCGAACGCAGAAATTCCTTGAGCCCGGGAGAGACGGGGGCATGATCCTGGAGATTCGATCCACGGGCGCACAGTCCATGGCGCCGGGAAGTCAACACCCCGACGGTGAGACGGTTCGATGGGAGACCAATTGGGAAGACGAGGACCCGACTATCGTCGGTAAGGACGATCTTGAGTACAGCGCCCAACTCCTGGCGGCGGCGTGCCTGGTTCTTAAACACGGTTGGGTCCCGGGTAAGCGAGACGAAGTGGCCGTGGCGCTGTGTGGTCTGTTGCTCCGAGCTGACTGGAAAGAAGAAGCAATTGATGAATGGTTAGAGGCCATTGCGCAAGCGGCCGGAGACGAAGAGTTGGATATGCGGCTAAAGGCCCACTACCAGCGCGAGCGGCTCAAACGCAATGAACGAGTGCCGGGCATTCCTCGACTCATCGATCTCATGGGCAAGGATATCACTGAGAGGGTGATTGAATGGCTCGAGCTCAAGTCTGGCAGTGTTCTGGAGCAAATTAACCAGGAGGCTGCAGTAATTCATGACGAAGGGCGGGTGAGGATTTGGAACAAGAAGACAAAAACCCTGATGACCTTGCCCGACGCGCGCACCTGGTTCGCTACCTACAAGCTGAGGGTCAGGGGCCCAAAGGGGGCTATTAAGGAGAAGCGGGCTTTCCCAGTCTGGGAGGAATACCCCCAGCGGGAAGAGTACAGCGGCCTCACATTCAATCCGGGTGAGGGAGTTGTAGTGAATGACATGCTGAACCTTTGGGCGGGGTTTGAAACCAACGAGAAATTGGTCTCTAAGACCGAAGACCAGCTCAGGGTCGGGTGCGAGCATTTTCTCCGCCACCTGGAGAAGTACGTCTGCCAGGGGGACCAAGACCACTACCAATACTTACTCGACTGGATGTCGCACCTGGTTCAGAAGCCATCCCAAGTTCCAGGGGTGGCCTTGGTATTGCGGGGGTCAAAGGGCACCGGCAAAACAATTGTCGCTGATTACCTTATCAGTGCCATTGGGCGGCATTACGGCACTATCATCACTAACCCGAAGCATGTATTCGGACGGTTCAACGGCATTCTCCGGAATAAGCTGTTCGCATGCATTGATGACATCACCTGGGCTGGCGGCCATGAGGAGGAGGGCATTCTCAAGAACATCATCACAGGCAACCAAATCACCCTGGAGAAGAAGTTCGCCGAAGTAGAGGATGTTCGGTCTTTCCTCAGAATCATGATCGTCACTAACAATGAGTGGGCTGTGCCCGTCAGTGCAGACGAGCGTCGATACCTTATCTTGGACCTGCCAAAACACTTGGCCCCTAAGAGCACCAGCGCGACTGTTTCTCAACGAGCGACCAGCGCCAAGCATTTTAAATCCCTAATAGCCGAGCTACATACCGGTGGACCAGAGCACTTGTTCCTGTACCTCATGAATCGAGAGATCGGTACTCATTCCTTCATTCAGGAGCTGCCTGTTACAAAGGGGTATGAAGACAGTCAGATGCTGTCGGCAATGAACCAGGACCCTTTCGTCTCCTGGTTAAACGACTGCCTAGAGGACCAAACCTGGTGGAACCAAACCAGAACAGAGCTGGATGAGTGGGTAACGGTCTCAAGTGCAAAGCTATATAACTCCTACTTGAACTACAATACAGGCTCAGCCAAGCGGCAGAATCGCATGTCGAGAACCTGGTTTAGTAGGAAGTTCCTGGCCACCTTTCCAGGGGTGAAAAGTAGACATCGAGGGGTCGTCAAGGGATCAACTAGGTCCACCGAGCGGGTAGTCTCTATCCCCCCCTATGAGGTGGCCTGCTTTGGGTTCTCTGCAGCAACTGGAATTAGGATCATCCAAGAGGAGGAATGAAATGTACGCAATTAGTCGGATCTTGCGGGACATGAATAACCGGACTGAGCGCCCTGGTCAGATGCATACCAGGGTTAGCTGTCAGGAGGGGGTTGTAGTTTACCAGTATAACTACTCAGGTCTTGGGGCCGGGGAGGGGAAGGAACATACGGTCACTCACACCGTTAAGCTTAGCGACGCCAAGGAACTCACTGAGGAGTCGCTGCGAGACCAGGTAGTGGGAGCGTTGAGTAAGAAGCTGAGGGGTCTCAAAGAAACCAGTTGACCTGACCTCAGGGTTGTGAGACAATGGCCTCACACTAACTCACTGGGAGAACCCAAATGGACATCACCGCTGCTAAGCTGAAGGTAGCTAAGCTCCTCCGCCTGTCGGAAGACGGCAGCGCGTCAGGAAGCGAGGCTGAGACAGCCCTGCGCATGGCTGAGAAGCTGATGCAGAAATACGGCATCGAACGCGCTCAATTGATTGGTAGCGGCGATAAGCCGGTCTATGACTGGCAGTCTGGGTTCTACGGATTTGGGCGCGAGGGTAAACCCACCTCCAAGGTGCCCCTCTGGTATCAGTGGCTGGTGGTTGCCATCGCTAAGTTTACTGACACTATTGTAGTAACCGACCACCATCCCGTGGAGGGGGCGGGTGTTCGATTCAAGGGCGAGGCGGAGGATGTCATCTTGGCGCTCTGGTTCGCTGAGTATCTGAAGGATTGCATCCGTCGGGAAACCCGACAGGCAGGGATGGGCAGCAGCCAGGCGCGTGAGGAATTTCGCAAAGTCATGAGCTTGCGACTTAGTACTCGAATGCGGGAAATGCGTGAGGCACGCAATCAGGCCTTCAGCACTAGCACAGCCCTGGTGGTAGTCAACACCAAGCTTCAAGCCCGAGATAAGCACTTCGGGGGGGCGAGCTATCGCAAAGGGCGTGACGTTCAAATCTCCAACGCTGAGGCTCATCGTAAGGGTTATGATGCAGCTAACCGGGTGCAGTTCAACAACCCCCTGGGCGATGACCATCGCGCCGGCTTCATTAACTGAGGAGACTAATATGGGACGCCCTATTGTACTGTCCTGGGTGCGCCAGCGGAAGCTGGTGCTCAAACCCCGACACTACGCCAAAGTGGAGAATTGCTTGGCTCAGGTGATGAAACAGTCCTTCTGGTTGGCAGACCCTGGAGACGTGTTCGAGGTGGCGCATGCTGAGTTCGGCTTCCAGATCGCCACCGTGAAAGTGGGGGTCAATCAGTTTCAGATCATGGTATCTGAGGACATCACTTCACAGCAGGAGGCGGCATGATGGGGAGGAGGTACACTATCTACTTCAGGGGCACCAGGGATAACCCTGAGTATCTGACCCGCTCGGAGACTTACACCCACGTCGGGGCCAAAACCAACATTGGCTGGACCTCCATCATGGAAAGAGCCTCACTGTTCCTCGGGATCGGCGATGTTCCCAGGAGTGTTCGAGGGAGCTCTGAGCTGACCGAAGTAACGGCCCTAGAGTTTCGGGCGGTAGTTCCTGTAAGTGGACCATTCCCTGAGGAGGCGGACCTCATGATTGAGGAGCTCCAGGGGATGAAAGAGGAACTCGCTAACCGCTCTACCAGCAGCCTCAGTTCACTAATAACTGAGGTCTTCGGGGATCGAGCGATTCCTTATATCACCCCCTCAGAGATTGAAGACGCCCTCCGAGACAATGCCGACCAGGTCATCAGCTCACTTGTGGAGTACCAGTCCGGTCGGTCGGCGAAAGAGCGCAACCGCTGACTAAGGGACCATTAAGCAAGTTTCGTCCGGGGAGAGCACGTCGGCGCGGCGACGATAAATAGCCCGTAAGGTGCAACTTCTCCTAGTGTAGCCACTCCCCGGACATTTTTCTTTAGCTTAAGAAAACTGTTGACTCCACCTATAAGCTATGGGACAATGGCCTCACGCTAATCACTCACTAGGAGAAACCCCCATGTCTCATGAACTCAATATGCAAAACGGCAAAGCTTCCATGGCCTACGTGGGCGACACCCCTTGGCATGGCCTAGGTCAGAAGTTGACTGAGGCTGCTACCATCGACGATTGGAAGCGGGAGGCCGGCATGTCCTACACCATTAAACCCGCCCAGATGACCGCGACAGCTGAGGGTCTGTCCTCCCCAATCCACGTCCCGAACAAAGTCGCTTTGTACCGCGATGACACTGAGGAGGTCCTAGGGGTTGTTGGGAGTCGTTATAAGGTGGTCCAGCCTGAAGAGGTGCTGGAGTTCTTCCAGGACCTGGTTGAAGAGCGGGGCTTCGTGCTCGACACCGCTGGGGTGTTGTTTAACGGCTCCAAATACTGGGCCATGGCACGCACTCCGCACGAGCTTCGGATGGATAACGACATGGTGAAGGAACATCTGCTGTTGGCCACGGCATGCGACGGTAGCCTCGCAACCACCGCTCGATATGTTCGCACTCGAGTCGTGTGCAATAACACTATCCAGGCAGCAATGGGGGAGGATCGAGGTCGCAGCCCCATCATCCGCGTGGAACATCGCTCAACGTTTGATGCAACGGCGGTTAAGAAAGAGCTCCAGCTGTTGGATGAGAGCTGGAAGGAATTCACAGACACCGCCCAACGCCTGGCGGATCGGCGGGTGAGCTACGAGGAAGCTGCACGGTATTTCATTGACGTCTACGGCGATCTTGAGCTGCCAATGGCGGAGCAATCCTCAAAGATCCCCGAAGAGACCTACATGAACTTCATTACCAATAACTACTTGGGCTCGGATCTGATTGCCGCCCAGGGAACAGCGTGGGGGCTGCTAAACGTGGTGACTGAGCGCGTTGACTGGCACACGGGCAAGGTCCAGGATCGTCGCTTGAAGTCAGCCTGGCTGGGGAAAGGCGCTGAGCTTAAAATGACGGCCTACCTCAAAGCAAAGAAGCTCCTGTAGCCCTCCGCCCCTTCGGGGGCCAACTTTTTGGAGACGATGATGGACAAGAAGCGATACGAGGTTAAGTACCTGGACCCGGAGACTGAGGAGTGGGTCACCGAAGAGGTCTGGTTCGATGATTCCCCGGACCTTCCAGCTAACGACGCGGCGGAAGACTACGCCTACTCCAGAGGGGACAAAGGACCTTACGTAGTGACTGAGATTGTTCCAAAGGTTCGGGGGAAATAGGTGGCCACGATAACTGTCAGCTTTCCAGGGGTAGGAGTCTGCCGGGTCAATATGCAGACGCTGGTGTTCTTAACCCGTCACATGCGCTATAGCTACCTTTACGTCGGTGAAACCGACCGGTACAAGTACTTCCTAACGTTGCAGTCGGGCACCATAGACCTGGAGCGGCACGGTCAGGACTCAGAGTTTGTTAAAAAAGAGATTGTGCCGTATAGCCGGTGCAGCCTCAAGCACGCCGCAAAGATTTACAGCACATCAACCCTGGGTCGTACTGACAAAGCGGCGGCAGTAATCTCTGCCATCCTGAAGTCGAAGGACAGTGAGACCCGGTTTATTGCCCCCCAGGTTGGGAAAAGCGGTGAACGCGAGCGATTGTCAAAACAAGAGCGGTCACAGTTACGGGCAAACACCCTGTCTCTTAAGCAGCTGGCTGCTCAGGTAGGCATCACCAGTCAACACCTGCGGTCACTCCTTCGCAGAAGCAACCTGGAGAAGCCGGGGGGGCGCTGGGCCTGGCCTAAGTCCCAGTCTCCAGCACTGATTAAGCAGATAAAAAACCTGATGAAATCCTAGCCGGACCTATTGACAGGCGCCAGTGGATTTTGGGATAATGGCCCTACGTTCTGAAAGGAACACCAATTCAACTAAGTTTAAGGAGCAACACCATGGCACGAGCCAAGAAAGCAGTAGCCCAAGAGGATGAAGTGAAGAAGGTCTCCCCGAAAACCTCCAAGAAAGCCCCGATGAGTGAGGAGACCGGCCCCGATGACCTGGTAACCCTGAAGGACCTGTGCGAAGCGCGTGACATCCTGCCGCGAGACGCTCGAATTCAGCTGCGTCGCAAGTTCAACCGTGACGAAAATGCCCGTTGGGCCTGGGCGCCGGGTTCCAAGGAGCTGGCTGAAATCGAGGACTTCCTGGACGGGTACGTGGACCGTAAGGCCGCTCGTGCTGCTGGCAAGGACGACGAAAGCGACCAGCCCGCAGCTAAGCCGAAACGTTCGGCCAAAGCAAAACGTGCCAAGAAGGCCGTTGATGAGGAAGATTACGACGACGACGACGACGAATAATCACGTCTGAGGTCCCCCACCAACGAGGAGCCCGGGATTGACCCCTCGGGCTTTTTTACCGCTATTTAAGGAGAAAGTCTCATGAACGGGCTAATTATCGTTGAGGGCTGCGACTTCACTGGCAAGAGCACCCTCATCGCTCGACTGGCTAAAGACCTGAAGGCTATTGCATACAAGGAATGCGACATCCCGTCAAACCCCGATAAGGCTCAGGCCTGGGTGGAACAAGTTAACTCTTTGTCCCGCGACCGCATTATCATTGCGGATCGATGCCCTGCCATCTCGGAGTACATCTACGGGCCCGTCCTTCGACAGGTGCACTCCCTCACCCTCCATCAATCCTTGCGCAAGCTGTCTAACCTCAACAACCTAAAGGCAATTGTCCACTGTGACCCCGGTCTGGGTCAAGTGATGAGCTGTGATAACGAGGTCGACCAGCTGGAAGGGGTTGTTTCAAACCTGCGGGTACTTCATGAGGTCTATGGGTCGTACATGGACACTTTGAGATCTATGGGACTCCATCCGATATCTAAGGTGATTTGTCAGTATGATTGGACTCAGCCGAATGGGTACGAGGGCCTCCTGACCAGCCTTTGCACGAAGCTACACCCTGAGGACCCAGAGGCCGCCATGGTTCACGCCTTCCACAAGAAGTTTGGCGTTCCTGAGACCTGGTGCCCTGAAGATCGTCCTTCTCGGGAGGTCTTTGAGTTCCGCTCTAAGTTTCTGCAGGAGGAGCTTAACGAGTTTATCAGTGCCATGGGGGGTGAGGAAGAGAGCCTGGTTAAGGGATTTGATGCGCTGTTGGACCTAGTCTATGTGGCCAAAGGCACCGCGCTCATGATGGGGGTCACCCCCACTGCCTGGGCCCAAGGGATGGCAGAGGTTCAGCGTGCCAACCTCAGCAAAGTCCGAGCAACCGACGCGACTCAGTCTAAGCGGGGTTCTACCTTGGACGTTGTTAAGCCCCAGGGCTGGCATGGTCCGGAGGACCGATTGAAAGAGATCCTTCGCAGTCTTGGGCTCCCAGTTAAGGAGCAACCCTGATGAGCATGAAGGAGTCCTGGATTCGGCATGCAATCACCCTGTCTGCCATGCCAGCCGACTTGTATTCAGGCAGCCGCAAAATCCTCAGAAACATCCGCCTAGAGTTCAATCCGGACATGGACCTCACCCTCTCAGATGCGGGGTACAGCCGTAACAAGATGCACCAGCTCAGACGTAACTACCTCCATGAGGAGAGCATCACGGCTGCGTCGGGCCTATGGGATGAGTATCGGGAGAAGCCAAGGTACCGGTCGGTGGCTATTTCCTGCTTCGCCCGGCTGGTGAAGGACCATGGGGGGCCACGAGGCAGCAAGATGGGGTCTTGCCTTCTGGCGGTCACCATTACCATGCTCAACAGACGTGAGGCGGAGGTCAATATGCACTACCGCACTACGGAATTCTTGAAGAAGTTTCCGGCTGACCTCATCTTTCTGTATGAGGACATCCTCTCCCGCTTCAACCTGGAGGGGATGGCCATTAAGCGGGTGGTTGCTCACTTCGACAATATCACCTTCCACCCGGCTTACTTTGTGACAATTGTTCCACACCTTAAGGACCCCATTAAGTCTTTAGAGACCATTCGTCAAACCGACCAGTTGTGTTTTGATTGGATACTTAAGTGGACGGCCCGATACCTAATTCCGGAACAGGGCCGGGGCATCCAGAAGTTCGCTCAGGCGGTAAGGGTTAAGATGGACGCTGAGAAGCGAATCACTGGTAAGACCCGTGACCGACTGATCCAATACATCGACGAGCACCACCCGGGGTTCGCTCGTAGTTCGTATGATGACGCCGTTGCTAGTGTTTCCCAGAGAAAGGCTCGGCGGACACCTAGCACGAGTTGACCCGCCTTAGACAGTTGGGCAATAATGTAACTTAACGATGAGAGGAGAACCCCTGATGGCCACTTACGGCTCATTCAGTCACGCAATCCCAACCCTAATGTCCCGGCTCATTAAAAATCACCAGGTAATCAAGCCTTTTACCTGGCAATCAATGGACGTTAGCCAGCGGAAAGAGGCCACCTTGCTGGAGCGATGGGGAGATAGCTTCGAAGTGGTATGTCTAAGTGACGAACTTCAGCACTACCGGGATGATATTCACCCCAACCTGCCCTGGGCTGACAATCACTTCGAGAGAGACCGAGTTTGTGGCCTTCCCGTCAATCCGGGATTCACGTGGCAAGACTGGCCGTGGAGCAACCGGGCCAACACCTTCCGCACCCATGGGGCCCAATTTGACCACTCCTATGCTGAGCGATTCTGGCCTAAGTACGCGGGAAAGACCGTGGACGGGGCCGGGGGCGATGAGCTAATTATTGGAAGCGTGGAAACCCTCACCCCTAATCGGGGGCCTCGATTCCCCTACGGTGACCTACGTGACGTGGTGAACCTAATTGACCGGGACCCAACGACCCGCCAGGCGGTGTTACCCATTTTCTTCCCTGAGGACACCGGGGCTACGCAGGGGCAGCGAGTCCCATGCTCACTGTTCTACCATTTCTACCATCACGACGGTCGGCTCCAGATGAGGTATGACATTCGGTCATGTGATGCGTTGCGTCATTTCCGAGATGACATTTACTTAGCTGTCCGTCTCCAGCTGTGGGTGATTAAGTCTCTTCGCCTAGCGAGTCCAGACCGCTGGAAGGATCTAAGGATGGGCCGGTTTACCATGAACATTGGCTCGTTTCATTGCTTCATCAATGACGTGGACCACATTAAAGCCGCAATCTTGGAGTATCCGCGGTGATCCGACGAACGGGAACAGATCCCCACGGTAACATTCGCTGCCACGTGATCTACAACCCCCTTGAGATAATGAAGCGGGTCCGCAAGCGGTCTACTGTTCGCTTGCTCGATGAGCTTCAGTTCCTCTACGACCTGCGCGCACGGCGGCTCATGGCCGCGCAGGATCCCACCGCACATGTGGATAGCTTAGTTGCGCTAGAGGCTGAGGGCTACCTCATGATGATGGACTCCCTAAGGAAGTGGCTTCAGCCTCCCCTCACCGTGAACTTCTCAGAGGACTTAAATGAACAAAAGAGCAAGTCGAGACGCCGTTCTAATAGAAAACGCCGTTAGCTGGTCTAAACGGGCCACTTGCCTTCGTAAGAGGGTTGGCGCGGTCTTTTCACAAGAAGGACGCCCCTTGATAGCTGGCTACAACGGCGCCCCTCAGGGTCAGCCCCATTGCCTGGAGGAGGGGTGCATTATCGGCCCTACAGGGGGGTGTATCCGATGCAATCACGCGGAGGCCAACGCTATCTCGTGGGCGGCTCGAAAGGGGATCCCCCTGAAGGGCGCTACGCTCCATGTCACCGTCAGCCCCTGCCATGACTGCGCCATGCTCTTACTTAATTTGGGGCTACGGCGGGTGGTGTATCTTGAGGAGTATCGTAAATCGGATGGTATAATACTCCTTCGTCAGTCAGGTGTTGAGGTCTACGCCTATGTCCCGGAATCCTAATTGTACCAACTGCGACCTGTGCAACAAGTCCCCGGTGATCTGCTCCCCCGGGACAGGGAATGTCAAAACCCCGAGGCTAATGGTCGTTATGGAGTCCCCCACTGCTAGGGAAGCAAAGGGGGGCCGATACCTGCAAAGTGAAGCAGGCCAGGCGCTGCTGACGATGTTGGAGAACCAAGGCATCAGTCGATCTGACCTCTTCATTAGTCATGCTCTGGGGTGCGTGGTACCCTACAAGCAAAAAGTGAAAGCCTCACACCTAAAGGGGTGTTTGCCGTATTTGCGTGAAGAAATAGAGAAAATTCGGCCGCCTTGGGTGCTGTTGTGCGGGTCCTCCCCACTGAAGGCCATTAGGCGGACTGGGATCATGGACTATCATGCTAACCCTATTGAACTGGACGGGATTAACTACTTCCCAATGATGTCCCCAGGGGTGATAGTCCGGGATCCGAGCCGTAAGCCAATCATTGAAAAGGCCATTGAGAAGCTAGCCCAACTGATTCGAGGGGAGTATGAAGAACCAGAGGAAATTGAATGGTACGTAGTGACCCCAGAGAACGTAGAGGGTTTCCTATCTGCTTGGGATGAGTCCAAGGAAATATCTTTTGACGTTGAGACCACTGGGCGGATCCAGCAATCCCCTGATTTTCGGGTTAACTCAATTGCCTTTACTTTCAGCAACTTGGTGTCCTGGTGCCTCCCTCTGGAAAAGAACGATGATCCCGTGTGGGCCGCTAAGCTACTTAAGCAGCTAGGTAGCCGTAACGGCAACGAAGATAAGGAGTTCATTGCCCATAACGGCAAGTTTGACAACAATTCCATCTTCTCCCAATACGGCTTTCGGTTCTATTTGGGCTTTGACACCATGCTGGCATCCCACTTGCTGGACGAGAATAGCCCAAACGGTTTGAAGTTCCTAGCTCAGGTCTATTGCGGTGCAGAGGACTATGATGACTTAACCCTCCGGGAAAAGACTGGCCACCTTCCGCCCGAGAAACTTAAAAAGCTTTACCGATACAATTGCCTTGATACGTACTACACTATGCTCATCAAGCGCCTGTTCCGGATGAAGCTGGTAAAGCACCGCCGACTGAATAGGTTATTCAAGAGGCTGGTAATGCCGGCCGCCAGGGCTTTTGAGGTAATTGACTACCGAGGCCATTACATTCGCATGGATGCGTTAGAGCAGGCTAGAGCTACAACCACGGCGCGGATCATTGAACTTGAGCAGGAAATGAACAAGTACCAGCCAGGCCGTAAGCCCATCAATTGGGGGTCTCCTTCCCAGGTGAGCAAGTTCCTGTACGGCCATCTGAAGCTTGAATCCACTGTACTTACTGGCGACGGTAAGCCCTCCACCGGAGAAGCCGCGCTAATAGATTTGAAGGACAAGCACCCGATTGTTAACCTGCTGTTGGAATGGAGAGGGGCGAAAAAGAACCTGTCTACTTACATTGATGGTTACAGTGATCTGATGGTGGGAAACAAGCTTTACATTAGCACCAAGCTTCACGGAACGGTTACCGGGCGATTCTCATCACGTCTACATCAGACACCCAGGGATGGCACTATCCGCAATATCTATGGGGCACCCCCAGGCTACTTATACGTCTGTGCTGACTTCTCTCAGATTGAGTTGCGCCTTGTGGCTGATGCGTCAGGGGATCCTACCTTGCGACATATCTTCCGAACTGGCGGTGACGTCCATGTGGCTACCGCCCAAGCGGCCATGGGTAGTGACGACATCCCCACGAAGGATCAACGTAAGGCTGCGAAGTCGATTAACTTCGGCTATATCTACGGCATGGGATGGCGTAAGTACAAGTCTTATGCCAAAGAGAAATACGGGGTGGAGGTAACAGATATTGAGTCACAGCAGTTTCGGAAGAGATTTTTTGGTAATTACTATGGCCTTGAGCCCTGGCATGAGCGCGTCCGACAGCGCGTTGCTGCTCAGGGCTTTATGGCCTATCCCTCTGGTCGCATCCGTCGCCTTCCAGGGGTATTTTCCTCCGAGGAGTCGGTTCGTGCTGAAGCAATGAGACAGGCAATCAATAGTCCAATTCAGGGGTTTGGGTCCGGGGATTTAAAGGTCATGGCACTGCTCAGCCTTTTCGAAGAATTTGAGATGGCAGGCAAGGATGACCTATTATTGACGGGGGAGGTTCACGATTCCATCCTCGGCTGGGTGCGTGAGGACAAGGTTCAGGAAATTGGCCCGCGGATTAAGCAGCTCATGGAGCACCCGAAGTTGTTGGACCGCTTTGGGATTGAAATTTCCGTGCCCCTCGTCGTGGATGTTGAGATTGGCGACTATTGGGGCGATGATAAATACACCTTCTAGGAGAACATGATGGCGCGAAAAGTGATGACTATGCGTTGGTCAGCAATTCGAACCTGGCGCAAATGCCAGCAGCTGTATAAGTATAAGTACATCAATCTCTACAAGAAGCGTCGACCGGCCGCCCCACTGATCCGGGGTAGTATTCTAGGGGAGTGTTTGGACAAGAGGGCTGAGGGGAAGTCATTTGACCCCGTGATTCAAAAGTATCAGAAGGAGTACGGGAAGCTATTTAAGGAAGAACAGGAGGAGTACGGTGACCTACTCGGGGAATGCGCCCGAATCATCAATAACTATATTGAGACCTACCAGGACGATGGCCTAGAGTACCTGAAAGGACCCGACGGGAATCCCTACGAGATTGAGGTGAAGACGGACCTCAAAGTGGATGACTACAAGGTTCGATTTCAGGGCCACATCGATAAGCTGGCTCTCGACACTAAAGACCGCCTGCTGGTGATGGACCACAAGTCCCACAAGACCATTCCCGACAGCTCAGCCCGCTTTAATGACCTCCAGCTACTAACCTATGTATGGCTACTTCCTCAGAGTGACTTGGAGATGGAAGCTGACGGCGTGCTGTGGGACTACCTTCGCACCAAGCCCCCCACCGTCCCTGAAGAGTTGAAGCGGGGGGGCCTGACGAAACGGGCCAACCTCGACACCGACTACGCCACCTACCTGGGTGAGATCACTCGCTTGGGGCTGAACCCGGAGGATTACCGCGACATATTAAACCGGCTTAAGGAGGCGGGATTGACTCGGTATTTTGAGCGTGTTACATTACCAGCTCCGGGAAAATCAATGATCCAAAACATGGCAGCTGACTTCATGGAGACTATCCGACATATTATCTACGCAATGGATCGCGGGATGTTTGTCAGAAGTATGACCCGTGAGTGCTCCCGCTGTGAATTTCATGCCCTTTGTGCGGCTGAGTTAAGGGGACTTGACACCGACTTTATTCTGAAGCATGATTATGTCCAGGTGGATGGAGACGACCCCCATTCCCGAAAGTACAAGCCCATCAAAGTCTAGGAGATACCATGGCTATCGTCAAAAGTTCGCAGGCAGAGAAAAAATCCCCCTACAGCGCCATCATGAGTAGGATTCAGCCCGTGCATGAACTTCCCTTGACCCTCTCCGCCCTGTTCTACGGTCGCAGCGGTACGGGGAAAACCACTCTAGCGGCGTCATTTCCGAAGCCCGCCCTAATCTTGGATATCCGAGAGAAAGGTACCGACTCAGTCTATGATGTTCCGGGGATCGACGTCCTGTCAGTCACCGATTGGGACGATATTGAAGAGGTCTACTGGATGCTGAAGAAGGAGGGCAACTACAAGACCGTAATCATTGACCAAGTGTCTGCTATGCAAGACCTGTGCCGTGAAAAAATCATGGCGGATGACAATGCCTCAAAAATGAGTCTTCGACTGTTTGGAGAGCTATCTGGCCGCATGAAGGAATGGCTGACAAGCTATCGAGACCTGATCGATGACAACATCCACGTGGTGTTTCTGGCCCATGATCGCACCTTTGGCAATGATGAGGCCGAAGACGAAGACCAGATGATTGACCCGACAGTCGGTCCCCGCGTGATGCCGAGTGTAGCATCAACCCTGTGCGGCCTAGTGAAGGTTGTGGGCTGCACTCACATCCAAGAATCCTATGGTAAACGTGACCCCAAGACTCGCAAGCGAGACCGGGTAGTCAACTATTGTTTGCGTGTTGGGGCGAATGGCGTATATACTACGAAGGTTCGCACCAAGATCGGAAGAGCGTCGT
>CALKWL010000397.1 GCA_938004235.1 uncultured Gammaproteobacteria bacterium | reverse complement strand
CCACCGAGATCTACACTCTTTCCCTACACGACGCTCTTCCGATCTTGCCGTATTGATCGCCGGTGTTTGGGGCATTCTGACCTACCTCCTGGTCAGCTTCCTCTCCGCCTTTCTTGAAAAGGAAGAAGAAGAGGACACCGGCGTCGGCCAGATGGTCAAACGCGGCAGCATCGGCGCATTCCTCTACCTTGAAGTTCTGGATGCCTCGTTCTCGTTTGACGGCGTGATCGGCGCCTTCGCCATCACCAAGGACATCGTCATCATCATGCTCGGCCTTGGCATTGGCGCCATGTTCGTGCGTTCGATGACCATTTACCTGGTGGAAAACGATACCCTCAACGAGTTCATATTCCTTGAACACGGCGCGCACTATGCTATCGGCGTCCTGGCGCTCATCATGATCGCCTCGATCAAAATCCATGTCCCTGAAGTCCTGACCGGGCTGATCGGCGTGGCCTTTATCGCCGCGGCGATCTACGCCTCCATTCGCCACCGGCGGCTGGCAGCGGATTTGGAAAAAACCTGAGCTTTACGCGTCTGACGCAACCAACGATTTTTTCAACCACCCAACGTAAAGGTGAACACGATGGCAATCAGTCTGAGCAAAGGCGGCAACGTCAACCTGAGTAAAGAAGCCCCCGGCCTGACCACAGTCAAACTGGGTCTGGGATGGGATGTGCGCGCAACCGACGGCGCGGAATTCGACCTTGACGGCAGCGCCTTCATGCTCAAGGCCGACGGCAAGGTGCAGAGCGACAACGGCTTCATCTTCTACAACAACAAAACCTCCAGCTGCGGCTCCGTCAACCACGCCGGCGACAACCGCACCGGCGCGGGCGACGGCGACGACGAAGTCATCAGCGTCGAACTGACCAAGGTTCCAGCGGAAATCGAGAAGATCGCCTTCGCCGTGACCATCCACGACGCCGCTGCGCGCAAGCAGAACTTCGGCATGGTGAGCAAGGCCTACATCCGCTGCCTGAACGCCAATGGCGATGTGGAAATCGCCCGTTTCGACTTGTCTGAAGATGGTTCGACTGAAACCGCCATGATCTTCGGCGAACTCTATCGCCATAGCGGCGAATGGAAGTTCAAGGCGATTGGTCAGGGCTTTGCAGGTGGACTGGCTCCACTGGCGACACACTTTGGCGTCAACGTAGGCTAAACCGCAAAGGACAGGGTCATGCAGCTGAATCGTGGACAACGCCTCCGCCTGAGCGACATCACGCCCTCGGCCACACTGCGCGTCAGCATCATGCTCCAGGGCGTGCAGGCGGATATCGCCTGTTTCGGACTCGACGCCGCAGGGCAGCTATCCGACGAACGCTACATGACCTTCTACAACCAGGCCGCCAGCCCCTGTGGCGGCGTGGTGCTTGCAAACGCCGGCGCATCATCCGCAACGGCGTTTGACCTTATTCTTGACCGGCTGCCGCCAAGCATCGAACGGCTGGTCTTCACCGCGGCTCTGGACGCCCCAGGCGTCATGCGCCAACTCACGCAAGGCAAAATCGAACTCGCCGACCCGGCTCAAACCAAGGCCGAATTCATTTTGCACGGAGATAGTTTCGACCAGGAGCGCGCCCTGATGCTGCTGGAAATCTATCGCAAGGACGGCGCCTGGCGGATTTCCGCCACCGGACAGGGCTTTAACGGCGGCTTAGCGGCGCTGGTCAAACATTTTGGCGGCGAGGTCGCCGACGACGAGCCCGCCGCGCCCCCTGCCGCGCCGTCTTCCTCCACCGTTTCACTGGAAAAGCGCATCGAAAAAGAGGCGCCGCACCTGATTAGTCTTGCCAAGAAAGCTGCGGTCAGCCTGGACAAGCACCGCCTGGCAACAACGACAGCCCGGGTTGGGTTGGTACTGGACGCCTCAGGATCGATGACCAATCAGTACAAAAAAGGCAAGGTTCAAGAGCTTCTGAATCGGATCCTGCCACTCGCCATGCACTTTGATGACAACGCTCAGATCGACACCTGGGTTTTCGGCGACAAGAGCATGGCATTGCCTGCGGTAACCGCGTCAAACATCCGCGGTTACACTGAAAACATCGCGGGCGGATGGAAAACCTGGATGCACCGCACCGCACCGAGCATCAACAACGAACCCGCCGCACTACGCGACGTCATCCAGCACTACACCTCGACTTCCAGTGGTGAGCCACCTGTCTATGTCATTTTCGTCAGCGACGGGGGCGTCAGCCAGGATCGAGTCATCAGCCAAATCATTAAAGACGCAGCGCACCTGCCTATTTTCTGGCAATTTGTGGGTATAGGCGGACGCAATTATGGCGTGCTGGAGCGTCTGGACAGCATGAGCGGTCGCATCATCGACAATGCCGGTTTTTTTGCGATTGATGATTTGAGCAGCCTGAGCGAAGAGGCTTTGTATGACCGTCTGTTGCAGGAATTCCCTCAATGGCTGAGCAAAGCGCGCCAGGCCGGCCTGATTGGATAACCCCTATTTTCCACCCTGCATCGTCAAGGAGCCACGAGGCATGAATATTCAGCGCGGACAACGTACAGCGATGCGCGACCTTACGCCGAACGCCGCCGCGTGGAGTCTTGGCGTGCACATTGAAGGCCTGCGCACTGATATCGCCCTTTTCGGTCTGGATGCCCAAGGCAAGTTGTCTGATGAGCGCTACATGATCTTCTACAACCAGCCGAACTCGCCCTGCGGCGCCATCGAGATGCGCACGCCGCAGGGCGACCAGGCCGGCTTCGTCATTCGCAGCTTCATGCTGCCGCCTGGCATCGAACGCCTTGTGCTCACCGCTTCGGTGGACGGCACAGGCGTCATGGGCAACCTCACCGCAGGGCATGTGCGCATCCTTGACGGCGAATCCGAAACCAGCCGTTTCACCTTCTCCGGCGAGGACTTCGCCAGTGAGCGCGCGGTCATGCTTGGCGAGTTCTACCGCAAGGACGGCGCATGGCGCTTCTGGGCGACGGCGCAGGGCTTCAATGGAGGCCTGGAGGCTTTGGTCAAACATTTTGGTGGCGAGGTGAGCGCTCCAGCGCCCGCCCCGGTCGCTGCGCCCGCCGTCAGCCCGCCCCCGGTGAACCTGAACAAAATCACGCTGCAAAAAAACCACTCGGTCAGTCTTGAAAAACACAGCGACCACTTCGGCGAAATCAGCATCAACCTCAACTGGAACCAGACGGGCAACATGCTGAGCATGGATCTCGACCTAGGCTGCCTGTTCGAGTTGGCGGGCGGGCGCCCCGGCGCAGTGCAGGCCTTAGGCAAGCATTTCGGCGACTTTCACTACGCCCCCTGGATCGAGCTGACGGGCGACGACCGTAGCGGCCAGGTACGCGAAGGCGAGACCCTGCGCATCAACGGGCGGCACTGGCTCTCGATCCGCCGCGTGCTGGTCTTCGCCTCGATTTACGACGGCGCGCCCAACTGGGCCGCCACCGACGCCCAGATTACCGTACGCGTCCCTGGACAGTCCGACATTGTGGTCGAGCTGGACGAGTACTCGCGCTACCACCGCGTTTGCGCCGTAGCCTCGATCGAAAACGTCGGCGGCACGGTGCGCATCACCAAGCACGTGACCTTCCACGCCGATGAAGAAATGCTTGACCACGCCTATGGCTACGGCCTGCGCTGGACGGCAGGGAGCAAGGAAACATGACAACTTTCACCATTCTCGGCGACGACGACCCCTTTCTGCATGTTTCCATGCGTCAGGGCGACAAGATCTATTGCGAGTCCGACGCCATGGTAATGATGGAGTCCAACCTCGAACTCAAGGGACGCATGACCGGCGGCATCGGACGCGCGCTGATACGCCAGTTCGTGCAGGGTGAGAACTTTTTCCAGCAGCATATCGAAGCCGTGCGCGGCGACGGCGACTGCCTGCTCGCCCCCGCCCTGCCCGGCGCGCTGGAGATTCTGGACGTCGGCGAGCGGCAATACCTGCTCGCCGACGGCGCCTTTGTCGCCGCCACCGATGGCGTGGAGATTGATGCCAAGATGCAGAGCATCGGCAATGCCCTTTTCGGCGGCAGCGGCGGCTTTGTGCTCATGACCACCCGGGGCAAAGGGCAAGTGGCGGTTGCAGGTTTTGGCAGCGTTTTTGGCCTGGATGTCACCCCTGGCAAGGATGTCGTCATCGACAACGGCCATGTGGTCGCCTGGGACGCCCGCTTACGCTACAGTCTTTCGACCGCCACCGCGCAAAGCAGCGGCCTGCTTGGCAACCTGGTCAACTCAGTCACTTCCGGCGAGGGAATCGTGTTGCGCTTTTCCGGCGAGGGCCGCGTCCTGCTCGCCTCGCGCAACCGCGCCCATTTCCAGAACTGGGCCGCACCCAATTCACAGTAGTTGTTTAGCGTTTTAATTTCTAAGAGGTAATGCCATGTCCGTACTTGATTGGGTCAAACGCCAGACCGAAAACCTGCAAACCGAAATCGGCAAGTTCAAAAACAAAGACATGATGGAAGGCATCGTCGCCGGCTGCGCCATCGTTGCTTACGCCGACGGCGGCGCCAGCAGCGCCGAGAAGCAGAAGATGATCGGCTTTATCAAACAATCCGACGCGCTCAAGGTTTTCGAGATCGACACCGTCATCAAAACCTTCGAGAAATACATCACCAAATTCGAATTCGACCACGAAATCGGCAAGGGTGAAGCGCTGGCGGCTATCGTCAAAATGAAGGGCAAGCCCGATCAGGCGCAATTGCTGGTACGCGTGTGCATTGCCGTCGGCAGCTCTGACGGCAACTTCGACGCATCCGAAAAACAGGCCGTGAGCATGATTTGCCACGAACTCGGCCTGAATCCGAAAAATTTCGACCTTTAAGAACACACTGATTTATTCAGTGTTTTCTTCTTGGGGCAGGATGCCTCAACATGGACAACGACGTCAGCCGTTGCTTCGTGAAGGCCGTCGCGGCTGGGCGCTTCCATGTGCCCAGCCCCTCGGGGAACTCCAAGCGCTCCCTCGTTGCTCCCGGCAACGAATAAGGCGTGTACCGCGACGAGACTTGCAGAGTAAATCCATGGGAGGATTTACTCTGCATCGAGCTAATCTGTTCTCCAACCACACCCGAGGATTACGTCATGGGCATCAATCTCGAAAAAGGCCAGAAGATTTCACTCAACAAGGAAGGCGGTGCCGCGCTGACCCGCGTCGCCATGGGGCTGGGCTGGGACGGCGTCAAAACCAAAGGCATGTTCGGCTTCGGCGGCGGCAGCGCTGAAATCGACCTCGACGCCTCCTGCATCCTGTTCGCCGGACAGAACGTCGTTGACGTCGTCTGGTTCCGCCAGCTCAAATCGCGTGACGGCAGCATCGTCCACTCCGGCGACAACCGCACCGGTGAAGGCGCCGGCGACGACGAAACCATCAGCGTCGATCTGGAGCGCGTCCCGGAAAACGTCACCGCGCTGGTGTTCACCGTCAACAGCTTCACTGGCCAGAGCTTCCAGCAGGTGGAAAACGCCTACTGCCGTCTGATCGATCAGAGCACCCGCCAGGAAATCGCCAAGTACAATCTGAGCGGCCAGGGCTCGCACTCTGCCCAGATCATGGCCAAGCTCTACCGCCACAACGGCGCGTGGAAAATGCACGCCATCGGTGAAAACAGCCGCGGCGCCACCTTCGACGACCTCGTTCCGCTCATCATCCCCCACCTGTGATGCCATGCCCCTGCGAATCTGGTTCAACAAAAGTTTTTCCGTCACCCATAACCTGCTGAACCTGATTCGTCAGGGCGACGTCGGCGGCGATTTTCACCTGCTGGCCTCGCACTCAGTCGCAACCGCCATGGCCAGACTCGCCGCCGACGAATGGTTTGTCGAGCCCGAACTCAGCGGTCAGGAGTATGTCGACTGGTGCCTGCACTTCTGCGCGGAAAACCGCGTCGATCTCTTCATACCCGGCAAGGCGGCGATCAATATCTCCCGTCGGCTGGACGAATTCCGCCAGCACGGGGTTTCTGTTCTGCTCTGCGCCGATACGGACACCCTGGTGTTGTTGGATAACAAAGCCGCTTTTTCCCGAAGCGTGGATCAGGCGGACACACCCACGGCGGAAACTGTGGAAGTTCACTCCCTGACCGAGTTTCAGAGCGCCTATGCCGCCATGAGAACACGTCATACGACCCTGTGTCTCAAGCCATCCGTCTCGGTCTTCGGCCTGGGTTTCCGCGTCATTGATGAGACGCAGGATGCGCTTGAACATGTCCTCGCCGGCGTGGAGCAGCATGTGAATCTTCACGAACTGCTGCGCGCCATGGAAGGCAAGCCGGAGTTCAGAAAGCCCTCCCTGCTGCTGATGGAGTTTCTCGGCGGCGACGAGTGGAGCGTGGACTGCGTCGCTGAACACGGCGAGCTGGTCTTTGCCGTGCAACGCCGCAAGAGCACGCAACTGAGCGCGCCGCAGACCATCGACAACAACGCCGATGTCGAGCGCATGACCGAAATCCTGACCCGGCGCTTTGGCTTGAACGGCATGTTCAATATCCAGTTCCGCGCCGGCGAACACGGCATCCGCGTGCTGGAAATCAATGCGCGCCCTTCGGGCGGCTCGCCAGTCGCCTGCATTGCAGGACCGAACCTGCCCTACGAGGCTGTGCTGCGCGCGCTTGACGCCAGGAAGCAAGCGGACATCCGCGCACGCCGCCCCACCTGCGAGCCCCAGGCTGTGGCCTACGGTCTGCACATCCACCAGACCATGCACCCGGCAGCGCTCGCCCACGGCTGAACAGGTCAGCGTCCATCAAGCCTTGAAGCCCGCTGCATCCGGCCAGGCGCATTCAACCATCTACGACACCGCAACCATGAGCTGGCAGACCCACGAACTCCCTACCGGACGGCTTGGCGTGCTTGAGAGCGCGGACAACGACGTTCCCCTGAGCGAACTTTGCCATTTTGGCGCGCGCAACAACCCCAAGCGCGGCTTTCTGTTCGTCAGCACCGTGCTCGGCAAACACCTGCCCGCCGACCCGGCGCGGATGCACGCCATGCACCGCCTGCTGGCGCGCAAGATTCAGTCCGATGCCGACGCCCCCGTGCTGTTTATCGGCATGGCGGAAACCGGCATCGCCCTCGCCTATGGCGTTTATGAAGCCTGGGTTGAGCTCAATGCTTCTGAAAATAGCCTTGGGGACGGGCGCGCGATTTTCATGCACAGCACGCGCTACCTGATCGACGGCCTGCCCACGCTCGACTTCGAAGAGGGGCACAGCCACGCCCCCAGCCAGTGGCTGCACCACATCGCCGACCCGGCGATGCGCGAGGCCGCGCGCCGCGCACGCACCCTGGTGATGCTCGACGACGAGGTCAGCACCGGCAAGACCTTCCTCAACCTCTGGCGCGCCATCGCCCCGCTTTACCCGGCGATTGAGCGCATCAACATCGTCACCCTCACCGACTTCATGGGCGAAACGCGGCGCACGGCGCTCGACGCCGAACTCGGCCGCCCGACCACGCACGTCAGCGCGGCGCGCGCCGAGTGGCGCTTCGAAACCCAAGCCTGGCAGGCGCCGAACCTCCCCGCTCCGCCGCCCTACCATGATCCGCAGCTCAAACCCCTGCCGCACCTGGGGCGCGGCGGCATTGACCGTCCGCTGAGCCTGCCGCCCGAGCTGCTGGCGCGGGTCGAACGCCTGCTCGAACAGACGCAACGCAGCTCGGGTTTGCGCGCCATCCGCGTCATCGGCACGGGCGAATTCATGCACGCCCCCTACCGGCTGGCGCGCTGGCTGGAGCAGGTCGGCGTGCCGGTGACGCTCCAGTCGAGCACGCGCTCGCCCATACTCGAATTCGGCCCGATCCTCTCCACCCACCGCCTCGACGACCCCTACGGGCGCGGCGACCCGTATTTCATCTACAACGCCCCCCGCGCCGAAGCGCCGGATGACGGCGAACTTGCGCTGATCCTGCACGAAACCGCGGCCAACCCCGCTATCCGGCGCTTTGCCGAACTGATCGGCGCCCATGCCCTGCCCTGGGAGTCCGCGACATGAGCCGAGCGCCTCTCCCGCGGAACGGGCTTCGGGCAGGGATGGCCGAAGGGAGCGAGACCAGGACGAGCACGCCGGAGGCCATCAAGACCCTGCTGTTTCTTGACCTGGACGACACTGTGTTTCAGTCGCAGGCCAAGTGCCGGCATCACGGCATGGCCGAACACACGCTCGAACCCGCCGCCTTTCTGGAGAGCGGCGAGGCGCACGGCTTCAGCACCCTCGCCCAGCGCCAGTTCCTGCGCCTGATGACCCAGGGCGCGGAAATCATCCCCACCACCGCGCGCAATGCCGCGAGCTACCAGCGCGTGCGTCTGGCGATTGCGCCGCCGCCCTGGGTGATCCTCAACCACGGCGGCGTTCTGCTCGATGGGCACGGCCAACCGCACCCGCTCTGGGCCGAACGCATGGCTGCGAGCCTCGCGCCCTGGCTGCCCGCATTGCACGCGCTCAAGGACGAGATCAACGCCTGGGCGACGTGTGAGGCGCCCTCGTTGTACGCGCGCATCATCGGCGACCTTGGGCAGGAGTTCTACCTGCTGGTCAAGGATCGGGAAAAACGCCATTCAAGCACCTTGCCCAAGCTGCGCGAGGCGCTGCTCGACGCCTGGTTCGCCGCGCACGGATCACAGCGCGAAGGCCTGTTCCTGCACCAGAACGCCAACAACCTCACGGTGATGCCGACCAGTCTCGACAAGGGTCATGCCGTGGCCTTCCTGCTCGAAGACTACCGGGCGCGACACCCCGAACTGCTGGTGCTCGGCGCGGGCGACAGCCGCAGCGACGCAGGCTTTCTGCGTCTGTGCGACTACGCCCTGATTCCCAGACACGCCCAGCTTCTGCTCGATCTTGCCGGAGCGCCATGATGTTTCACGGCAGCTATCGTGCGGACGACGTCACCTTCCTGCTCAAGCCGCTGGCGCACGCCGCCGTGCTGGATGTCGCCGACAAGGAACGCCTGATCCAGAGCGGAGAAAAGCACTACAGCGAGATGATTTCGCCGGAAAAAGCGCCCTCGGCGAGCTACATGAACCTCTTCCGCCAGGCCTGGGCGCGCAACGGCGAGCGCAGCGCGCGCGACCTGCTCAGGCTGGCCGCCATGCTCGACGCGGCCAAACCCGGCGCCATCACCCTGGTCTCGCTGGCGCGCGGCGGCACGCCGGTCGGCGTGGTGCTCAAACGCCTGCTGCAAAGCGTGTTCGCGCGCACCGATGTCGTCCATTACTCCGTATCCATCATCCGCGACCGCGGCATCGACGCCAACGCGCTCGACCATATCCTCGCCCAGGGCCGCGACGCCGAATCCATCGCCTTTATCGACGGCTGGACGGGCAAGGGCGTCATCACCCGCGAGCTGTGCGCCTCGGTGACGCGCTACAACCAGCAGCGCGGCGCGCGCCTCGACCCAGGTCTGTGGGTGCTCGCCGACCTGGCCGGCGTCACGCCCCATGCCGCCAGCCGCGACGACT
>CALKWL010000396.1 GCA_938004235.1 uncultured Gammaproteobacteria bacterium | reverse complement strand
ATTGACTGACGTGACTGGAGTTCAGACGTGTGCTCTTCCGATCTCTGGATTACACCGTCACCCCAGAGCACCCCGTGCTGCACTGGACGCTGGAGCTGATGGTGCTGCATGGCGGCATGGAAGATTATGTGCTGGATACCCCCTTGCTGGCGCATCTGGGGCTTGCCTCCATGCAGAACATCACGGTGGAAGACTTTGAAAACGGAGCCAACAAGAAACTCCTGCGTCAGCATTGGCAGGCACTGGCCGACACCCCGCTGCGCGAAGACACCCTGCCCGCCGCCTTACTGCGCAACACCCGCCTGCTCGGCGCGACGCTGGGCGCAACCGCCTGCGAAATCAAACTGCTGCGCTTCGCCATCCTGCTGCACGCCGACCCCGCCCTGAATGCGGCCGCACGTTGCGTGGACGATGTCTCGCCCATGCAGTGTGTGCGCATACTCGCCAGCCTGCTTGATGAGCCCGAAACCGAGATTGACGCCGCGCTCTCTGAAACAGGCACGTTCACCCGGGCGGGTCTGTATCACTTCAACGAACAGCCTTTTGATGCCACCCTGCGCGATCAACTGGGCCTGGTGTCAATGAGCTTCGCCCGCAACATGCTCACCATGCAGGAGTTCGACTCCACCGCGATTTTCAAAGGCGTATTCCAGCCCTGCCAGTCGCCCAGCCTGCGTGCCGGGCACTACAGCCACATGCGCCACGAATTTGCCATCCTGCGCGAATTGGTGCGCGAGGCCGTCACCACCCAGCGGCGCGGGGTCAATGTGTTGCTGTACGGCGAACCCGGCACCGGCAAGACCGAGTTGTCGCGCCTGATGGTGCAGCTCGCGGGCGTGCCAGGTTTTGAGGTGTGTTACGAAAACGAACAGGGCAAGATCAACGATGGCTTGCGGCGTATCCGCGCATGGACGGCGGCCAATGCCATGCTGCAAAACCAGGCGGCCTTGTTGATTTTTGACGAAGCCGAAGATGCGTTTGAGAAAACGCCGTCTATGTGATCTTTGAAAAGCCTTTTCTTAACTTATGGCAGCTACAATGGAGCATGGAAACGCTCCAAAATCAAAAACCTTCCGATCAAGCCGTATACTTGGGATATAAACTCTCTGCTGCATCACGCGCAGCATCCATCAGTTCAATAGCAATAGCTCTAACTTGGTCTGAAGAAACCGGACGGCTAGGTATTGGCCTTTGTGCTTCTTCCAGTGTTTCTATTACCCCAGTCACATCTCTGTCTGCTTCTTGTTGGTAACGCATGTACTTAGTTGCATCTTCAATAGCCTTCTCCCGCGACATATCGCCCGCAGCAACCAACTCTGCAGCAATATTTGCGATTTCCAGTGTAATTTTTTCACGAAATCCGGCTTCCTGAGCCAAAACGACTTCATTTGATCCGTAGCTCATGCTTAAGCTCCATTTAAATTTTTAAGCGTTAGAAATGCCATAGTGAGCTTTGTTTAACAACACGATCAGTAGAGTAATGAACGCCATGACCGATTGGCATCAACTAATTATTTTAATGACTTATTTTGGCTCAAATTTATAGTCACCACCCTCGGTTTTAACAACAACTTCTATTATGTTGCAAGGTTGATAAACAGCACATTTGAGCGTTTGACCAAATTTCATACTTCCAGCACAATTATTTATTAGCCTGCAATTACCCCTGTTTACTATCACTTTATTGACTTTGATTTCATTATCTTCTTTGCTGGTTAGGTTGATATAAAGCATCGGAATAGGAGAAAGGTAACTCACTGTTACGGTTTCATTAGTAATACTTAAGTCAATGCCAGCAGCATACGCTGTGTTAAAAAGAACTAAGGGCGTTAATAGCAACGAAATGACCAAACGATTTTTCATGATATCAAGCTCCTTTCAATGGCATTCGTGCACTTTTAAAACCTGTTGTTGCACGCAATCTGGTTTGCGTAATTTTAGATTTGAACTCGTGACCAAATATAGTGACGATGATCTTTGCATAACAGCCTAGGAGCCTGCGCGGCAGAGCAATTCCGAAGTATCTTGGTGGGTTAAGTATCGCATAAGGTGCCAAATTGTTAGGGTATAGTGGGATATGCTCCTAAGTTTAAGGGCGATAATGACCATTCAGTGGGAATGTCTTGCTATTGATTTCTTCTGCCGCGCAGGCTCCTAGTAAAATTTTTCAATGATTATGCTGCCATTGGAAGTCGCGGCCTTTCTTCCATGCTATATCCATGTGATTGATCTTTGCATTTTTTCCCGCAGTTTGGGCAGCGTTTACTGGTTATCCAAATTTCATGTGGAATCGTCCCGAAGCGAGCCTCATAAAGGGCGCACGACTCAGCCCAAGCTGACTTGAGATTTTCTTCGTCCTGCTTACCGCGCATACCGAAGTATGGGAAGTGATGCAGGAAATAACCAAAATAAGTCTCACAGTCTTGCTGATATTTTTGGGTGTCCAGAATGTGAAAGTGCCAGAAATCATCAACAAAAGATGAGGGAACTATCGCTGCATCGGGGTTTTCCTTGCAAAGAATAAGGAATTTTTTGTATTCATTGGCAACGGTTTTTGTGAATTCTAAAGACCAGCCCAGACCTTCTTCGTGATCCATTATCTTGACCATAATTGGCTCAAGGTCTAACTCATTGAAAATCTTGTCACTCATTTTTCATCTCTTGGTTTGTGGGTGTGCTGTTTTGATGCTCTTGGAGAACGCGCCTCGCGACAGTGTTCATGACCGAAGACATGCCGTGTTCGTGTCTTGCGTTCACCCACAGTTTTTATATCCTAAAACAGGATATCCCGCAATAGGATTTAGCGTGCGTCCCCATGGTCAAACCTTGGGAACAGCAGCGCCTTCTTTTGCGAAAATTGTTACGCGAACAGCGTGTTGCGTGCGGCTTGACGCAGGCTGAGCTTGCGGCGCGTCTGGGCAAGCCTCAGAGCTTTGTCAGCAAGATCGAGTCAGGAGACCGTGGGCTGGATTTTGTCGAGGTGCGGGACTACTGCGTTGGATGCGGGCTGACGTTTGCGAGTTTTGTCGAAAAATTTGAGCAGGTTATGTTGCACCAGGAAACAGGGTGGTGAGGAGCGTTTCGGGTTCGAGCGCTCCCACGCCATCGGCAAAGCCCAGCAGCCACCAGCGTAGCTCCATGGAATCCTTGACCGTGGCGCTTAATTTTTCTCGCCCGTCGTCTTGCAGTTCAATCGTCTGGTCTTCGCTCAGGCGTGTTTCATACAGATGACCGATCTGCCCTTCCTCAAACAGGGCAACCAGTTGAATGAGTTCGTCCTGCACGGGCATCTCGAAGGCGCGTTCCTCATGCAAATGGCGCTGAAGGTTGAAACCGGGCGGCGTGCTGGCTCGCTTGGGCAAAACCTCCGCCGCCTTGAAGCGATGCAGGGCAAAATGCCTTATGCCCTCATGCGGCTCAACGACGCTGGCTACGAGGTAGGACGTTTCACCGCGCACCACCAAGGCCAAGGGATTGAGAACGTATCGCCCCGCCTCTTCAGCCCACGGTTTTTTGTAGCTGACTTCCAAGCGTTTTTCTTCCAGCAGGCCACGCATAATCGCGGCGTGAATGTCGGCATCCACTTCGGCAGGAATCAAATGCAGCGAGCGCGGCAGGATGGCGACCTTCTCCAGCCAGCGCCGCAAGGAAGGATCGCCCGCCCCGCCCAGTCTCTTTGCAGCCAAGTCAAAATAGGGCT
This sequence comes from uncultured Gammaproteobacteria bacterium, assembly GCA_938004235.1. Taxonomy (GTDB): domain Bacteria; phylum Pseudomonadota; class Gammaproteobacteria; order Halothiobacillales; family Halothiobacillaceae; genus Thiofaba. The sequence goes on along the minus strand of CALKWL010000396.1, from coordinate 3,576 downwards.
GCATTTGTTGCAGCAGACCCGGAGGCATGACGTGCTGCAAATGACGCTGCGCCAGCAGGAAGGTGGTCGCCACCGGGGGTGTTATGGCCTGTAGGTCTAAAACCTCGCCCTTGCGCCACCCCCACAGGTTCGTATTGGAAACGCCAGACTTTGTCTTTTCCAGCGGAAACATTCCGCTCGCCTCAAGCGCCTTGAGGTCGCGCTGAATGGTGCGATCACTGATGCCCAAGCCTTCGTCTTCGAGGAGACTTTCCAGCTCCTGAACGGTTATCTTCGCGCCATTGGCGGGCAATAAGCTCAGCATTTTAAGAAAGCGATGCACGGTGCGAAAGCGTTGTACGGTGCTCATACGAATTCTCTTCTCGATTTTATGGTGCAGAATGCAACCATATTACGCCGCGCATGGCGCATTCAGAATAACCACCCCTGACACTCCAAAACCTCTCAATGAATAACAACGACAAACTCAACACCCGCCACCAAGCGCGCATGGTGCGCAAGAAAGCCCTGATTGACGCGGCCATTGCGCGAAATGACAAGGCGCAAGGGCTGTTGCTGGTGTTGACGGGTAACGGCAAGGGCAAGTCATCTTCGGCCTTTGGCATGGTCGGGCGTGCGCTCGGTCATGGCATGAAGGTTGGCGTGTGCCAGTTCATCAAAAGCCGCACCGACACGGGGGAGGAGGCCTTTTTCGGCGCGCATCCGCTGTGCGAGTGGCATGTGCTGGGCGACGGCTTTACCTGGGATACGCAGGATCGCAGCGCGGACATCGCCAGTGCCGAACGCGGCTGGGCGGTGGCCGAGCGCATGTTGCACGACCCAAGCTATCAGCTTGTCGTGCTGGATGAGCTGACCTATTTATTGAGCTATCACTACCTTGACCATGAGCGTGTGCTGGATGCCATCAGCCAGCGCCCCGCCATGCAGCATGTGGTGGTGACGGGGCGTGCCGCGATTGAGCCGTTGCTCGAGCTGGCCGATACCGTGACCGAGATGCAGGATGTGAAACACGCCTTCCAGGCAGGCATCAAGGCGCAGCCGGGGATTGACCTCTGAACACGCCGCCGCGTCCAATCCGTCGAAGGATGCGTTTGCGTGAACACTTCGGCACTCTGTGCGTCGCTCTTGCGGGGTTGTTGGCCTTGTCCCATGCCCAGGCTGGCGAACTTTGCGTTAAAAATGCCGATGCCAGCCTGTTATGCCTCAAACAGCCCGCCCAGCGCGTCATCAGCCTTGCGCCGCATCTGTCTGAGATGATGTTTGCCGTCGATGCGGGCGAGCAACTGGTCGGCGTGGTCAGCCACAGCGACTACCCGCCCGCCGCCAAAGCCCTGCCGGACATCGGCAGCTATCACCAGCCGGATCTGGAAAAACTGCTCGCCCTGCAACCTGATCTGGTGCTGGGCTGGCAGAGCGGCACATCACCCGCCCTGCGCGACAAACTCACCCAACTGGGGCTGAAACTTTGGGTCGGGCGCGGCGAACAGCTCTCTGACATTGCCGCTGAATTACGCGCCATTGGCGCGCTGACCGGACATGCCCACACAGGCGAACAAGCCGCGCAGCGCTTTGAACATGAGCTGGAGAGTCTTGCCGCCGCACACCGTGATGCCCGTCCCTTGCGTGGCTTTTATCAAGTTTGGCCACAACCCCTGGTAACCGTCAGCGACGGACATTTCATCAGCGAGGCCATGCGCATCTGCGCCGTGAGCAACATCGTCGGCCAGGCGCAAAGCAGCGCCCCCACCTGGAGCGTGGAGGCCGTGGTGCGCGCCCGCCCCGAGATCATTTTCACCTCCGCCCCCGCCCGCGATTTCGAGAACTGGCAACGCTGGTCGGATATGCCCGCCGTCAAAAACCATGCGCTCATCGTCCTGCCCGCCGATGTGCTGATGCGCCCGGCGCCGCGGGTGATCGAGGGCGTGCGCGCGCTTTGTACGGCGGCGGATCGGCACAGGCAGGCCGCAAGTTCAGCCGCCGAATAGCAGGCTGTCGAAAAAAAGCCCGGTTATTGATACGGCACGGAGAATTCTTAAGTCCGACGTGTGTTGGAAGCACAAGCGCTGTCAGTCGGTCTCGGAGCGCCGTATCAATAACGCGAAGCTGGCGCTCGCCCACCGGGCGCGGCGCGTTGACAAGGGTAAGGGAAACGCTGATTTATTCAGCGTTTCCCGCTTGGGGCAGGATGCCCCAACACGATTAAAGACGTAAGTCTTTGATTTGTTGGAGCCATCGCGGGCGTGTACCGCGATGAGCGTGCTGATTTATTCCATGGATGGAATAAATCAGCATTTACTAAGAAAGCCCTTTTCCAGCATCCTGGGCATCCCGCCGATGGCGTGGACGTCCTTGACGAATCCGGGACATGGCACTAAACAAGACGAGGATCCCGGATCAACTCACCGCCAACAGGAACGGCCCTCATCCCGCACATCTGAGAACCGGTTCAAATTTTCGATCAACGAAAACCGTCGAAAACGCACAATGTGCCGCGAAGAAGAGGCGTTGCACAGGTTTTGTGCCGCACCGCGCCTTCAATCCCATCCCCAATCCTTGCCCCTGCCATGAGGACGCCCCCGTGAATGCGATCAAACTTCGTCTGCTTGCCACCCTGATTGTCCTGCTCGGCCTGAGCGCCTACGCAAACGCGGCCTCAGAACTGCGAATTAGCGCAGAACAGCTCGCCGATCTACAGCAAAGAACGCGTGTCGTACTGCTTGACGCTCGCACGCCGGAAGAATTTAACCAAGGCCACATCCCCGGTGCGCGTAACCTCCCCTTCAAACGTACCTTTCAAAACCTGTCAAAAAACGGTTTGGTGCTTGCCTCGGATCACGCCAAGGCGCTGCTGAGCAGCATCGGACTCAAAAACGGGGACGATGTCATCGTTTACGACGGAAGCAATATGATTCAGGCGGCTCGCGTATTCTGGATGCTGGAAATGTATGGACACGAAAACGTACGACTGCTTGATGGCGGCCTCAAAGCCTGGCAGAGCGCCGGACTTCCGCTCACCCAGGATACTTCGCCCATCACTATTTCCGACTATGCGCCCAACATCAACCGCGGCGCCATTAAGACGTGGGCGGATGTGCAGGACGCAGTGAAGGCTCCTGATAACTATGTGATTATTGATGCGCGAGACGGCGAGCATTTTGCCGGCCTGAAGTCCGAAGCGCATCGCTTCGGTCATATTCCCACGGCACGAAATATCCCGGTCAACAAGAACCTTACCGGTGACGGACGCTTGCGCTCCATCGACGAACTCAAGTCGCTTTATGGAAACATCCCCGAGAACAAAAAGGTCATCGTGTATTGCTCCAAAGGCCTGGCCTCTTCACTTGAGTACCTCGTCTTGCGCGAGCTTGACCTGAATGTCGGTAATTACGAAAGCTCATGGATGGAATGGGGCAACCGGGATGAGTTGTCGATTGTGAATCCAACAGCTGCGAGTGATACCGAGCTCAAGGCGACCATCCCCACCCCCTGATAACCCTGCCCACCCCCAGGATATTGACTACTTGTCGCATCCCAGACGATTGCATTGACCTAAAACGTCATGCACTCTTTGTCAGT
>CALKWL010000395.1 GCA_938004235.1 uncultured Gammaproteobacteria bacterium | reverse complement strand
TGCGGATACCCTCCACCCAGAAGTGCGTGCCTGCTCCATTCTTGTGCGTACCCTTTCCATTGCCAAGCTGTATATGCACATTTGCCATGCGAGAATGACTTAAGAGCGATGTTCTTTCTCGACAAAGGAGGCTTCTTCAGGATAATCAGTCTTGCAGTCTTGGTTATCCCCCTGAATGTCGCCGTCACGGAGAACTCCCCTGTCTCGTTAAAGGGCACGCTCGTGCACCAACCGGTTCCACTGGCTTGCCCAGCCCAGATTACAGAATCTCCACAGTTCTCCAATTCAGGAACTCTAAACCAGATGATGTCGTTAGCTAGAGCACCAATCCAGACCGGAGTGTTGTCTGAGACGAGTTCATAATCCTCATCCCACTCAATCGACCGCAAGTCAGGTGGATCGACGTCCTTGTATGGTCCGCCCTCCGAGAGCCCGAACTGTAGTGTAATATGGGGTTCAAACACGGCGGTGATGGTGGTGTCGTCGTCCATATGGACGGCGATTCTCTCTTCTGCAATCTCATTAATACCTGTTTCCGTAAAAGGAATGCCGAAGAAGAGAACGGCCCCCGTCACATCTTCTGCCGTCTGCCACTTCACAAACCGGTAGCCGGGGTTTGCGACGGGGCGCAGGCGGACCCAGCCGTCCTTGGGGTAGTAGCGCTTGGGGCCGTGGTAGGAAATGGCTCCGATCGTCTTGGCGTCCTCAACGACCACGTATCCCGGGCAGTCATCGCCGGGGGTGCCTGGGTCTGCGACCTCGGTTTCAAGGCGCAGTTTATATTCATCTTTCGGCCGCGTAACCACCCGCGCAACGGTGTTTTTCGCCTGCGTCCAATGCATGTCCACAAACTGAGTGTCCGCCGTAAGAAAAGGAGTCTCCTCGCCCGAAGCGTAAAACTCCCACCGCACAAACTCGCATTCCGGCGAAACACTCGCGGTAAAACTGATCGGAGCCCCCGCACCCAGCCGCAGCGAAGGGGAAAAATGGCCGCCGTACCCGTAGGAATTCGACGCCAACGCGCGGCCCCCCTGCGTCTGCTCCAGCAGCACATCGACAAGGTCGAGTTTCTCAAACTGCTCGCGGGTGCATAGGCGCGGGTAGTACTCGCCCCAGGGTGGAACCACCGCCACCGGACTCATTATGTGCCAGAGATCACCCTTACTCGTCCACGCAAACACCACATGATCCTTCAGCTGCGAGACCGCCCACACCATCACAAGCTCATCGGGCCGCGCCGTGATACATCGGCGTCCTCCAAACGGTACGCGTCATATCGCGAAACACTCCTTCGCGCCCTCCCCGGACCCCATGCCTCCGAAACCAGAGAGTCTACCAAGGGGGCATCACTTCTCGACCGGCGTTTACAGCTAATGGATTCGACAATTTCATTCGTTCGTTTGACACCCGCTGTCATGCTTGACATGAGTTCAATCCACTCTTTCCACCGGTGACCGCGAATATTATTGGGCGCTTGGCGCGCCGTGTGGCCCCTCTTCAAGCGTACGGCGAGCCAGGTGCGTAGGCCACATAGCAATCACTTCGATGAAGGAGAATTGCCTCTCGACGGCCTCGGCAACAATTCCGATGGGTTGTTGAGCAGCTCCAGCGCTTCGTTGAAATTCCGCTTCTCATCGGCCCATTGAGTTTTGCTGCTTGCATCTGCTAAAGCCATTTTCGTCCTCTCGACATCCTTTCCTCGTTCAAGCAACACCCATGTCAATATCCTCAGCGTTTTCGGATCCTCCGCGGCCCCAAGCGCTCGTTCCACTTTCGCCATGTCTACGCGCAAGTGGACCAACGTCCTGGCTGCCGGAAAAAAGTAGTCGCCAGACACATTTATGCCATCCGGCAACGACGCCATATCCAACTCGTAGTCAACCATGGTAAGAAGGGTATCTTCGGCACCCGTTACCTGCCATGAATGGACCGCCAGTATGGCGGAGTGAAGAGGCGAATGATAGCGGCGGTCCCCTCTGAACTCTGCCTGGGCCTCCTCCAGTATCTTCAGGAGCGCCGCGGAGACCTCGTAGTATTCCGCGGTCAACCCTTCAAGCGCCTGACTCCGCTCCAACGGGTGGACCGAAAGCAACTGTCCTGAATCAAGCATGCCTGCCGCATT
>CALKWL010000394.1 GCA_938004235.1 uncultured Gammaproteobacteria bacterium | reverse complement strand
GTAAATGCTGATTTATTCCATTCATGGAATAAATCAGCGCGCTCATCGCGGTACACGCCCGCGATGGCTTCCACAGATTAAAGACTTACGTCTTTAATCGTGTTGGGGCATCCTGCCCCAAGCGGAAAACGTTGAATAAATCAGCGTTTCCCTAAAGTCCGACAGGCTGCTAAAGTGCGCCGCGAGTCGGCCAGGCCATCGCTGTGTTTCTTGTGAACATGGAGGAAAGTCCGGGCTCCACAGGGCGGGTCGCCAGGTAACGCCTGGGAGGCGTAAGCCTACGGATCAGTGCCACAGAGAATATACCGCCTAAGCCCGCAAGGGTCGGTAAGGGTGAAAAGGTGCGGTAAGAGCGCACCGCGAACGCTGGCAACAGCGTCGGCAGGGAAAACCCCGACCGGAGCAAGACCAAATAGGGGGGCGTTGATGCGGCCCGCAGAGTCCCCGGGTAGGTTGCTTCAGCCATGTGGTGACACATGGCGCAGATGAATGATGGTCCTCGACAGAACCCGGCTTATCGGCTGACTCGTCTTTAATTTCACACGCCCTCCTTCACGGAGGGCGTTGTCTTTTAAGCCTCTATCTTAGATGCCTCTCATAACCCGCTGAATTCATTGGGTTGTGAGCTTGTGTTGTGGGTTGTAAAGGCTTTGTAACTCATTGTGAATAAAGCATTTTTTGTGGGTTATCGGCTTGCGCGCAGAGTGCGGGGTGGCTATAGTGGGAAGGCGTGGGAATAAGTGGGAAGAAGTGGGTTATTTTGCATGTTTCGTGGAATCAGTAACCTCAGTCTGGACGCCAAAGGGCGGCTTGCGATGCCGACGCGCTATCGCGAGCCGCTGGCTGCCCAGTGCGCGGGGGAATTGATTGTTACGGTCAGTGCGGATGCGCCTTGTCTTGCCATTTACCCGATGCCGGTCTGGCTGGATATTGAACGCCAGTTGGACGCTTTGCCGGGTACGCATCGCAAGGCGATACGCATCAAGCGCCTGCTGATCGGCCACGCGACCGAGGTGACGCTGGATGCCAGCGGGCGTGTGCTGCTGCCGCCTGAGTTGCGCGACTACGCCCGTTTGGACAAGGGCGTCGTACTGGTCGGGCAGGGTAAGAAATTTGAATTGTGGGATGAGGCGAGCTGGCGCGCGGCGATGTATGCGCCCGAAGACGAGGATGGCGACAGCCCGGATGCGCTGGAGTTGATCGCTTTATGAGCCAGGTCATGCACGCGTTGCACCTGCCGGTGATGCTGGATGAGGTTTTGGCGGCGCTGGACATTCAGCCTGCGGGCATTTATGTGGATGCCACGTTCGGGCGCGGCGGGCATAGCGGCGCAATTCTTGAGCGGCTCGGTGCGCAGGGGCGTTTGATTGCGCTGGATCGTGACCCCGCAGCGGTCGCTGAGGCGCGGTCGCGTTTTGCGGCGGATGAACGTTTTACCATCGTGCATTCGGTGTTCTCCGGTTTGCGTGCCGCCTTGGAGCCGCTCGGCGTTTGGGGGCGGGTGAATGGCTTGCTGCTTGATCTGGGGGTGTCGTCGCCGCAGTTGGATGAGGCTGAGCGCGGATTCAGTTTTATGCGTGATGGTCCGCTGGATATGCGCATGGATCCATCCTCAGGTGAGAGTGCCGCAGATTTTCTGGCGCGCGTGGATGAGACAGAGCTGGCGGATATTTTGTGGCGCCTGGGCGAGGAGCGCTTTTCGCGTCAGATTGCGCGCGCCATCGTGACTGCGCGCAGCGAGGCTCCGCTCACCCGCACGGGAGCCTTGGCAGAGTTGATTGCCAAGGTGGTGTTCAAGCGCGAGCCTGGCAAACATCCGGCGACGCGCAGTTTTCAGGCGCTGCGTCTGTGGGTGAATCAAGAACTGGCTGAGTTGGATGCGGTGTTGCCCCAGGCGCGCGAGGCGCTGGCGTTGGGTGGTCATCTGGCAGTGATCAGTTTTCATTCGCTTGAGGATCGGCGCGTGAAGCAGTTTTTGCGCGGTGCGCCCTTGCCTGAGTTGCCGCCCGAAATTCCCCTGATGCAGGCGCAACCGCCTGCGCTGTGGCGAATGCAGGGGCGTGCCGTCAAGGCTTCAGCCGCTGAAATCGCACAGAACCCGCGCTCTCGCAGCGCGGTTTTGCGTGTGGCGGAGCGCCTGGCATGAATAGGGTGCTTGTACTGACAGCATTGACGCTCTGGCTGGGCGCCCTGGCCTCGGCGGTGGGGGTGGTGTACGCCGAGCATTTGGAGCGTAAATACGTGTTTGCGGTTGAAAAAGCTGTGCAGCATTACGATGAGCTTGATATCGAGCGTGAGCGTCTGCAACTGGAAGAAGCGGCGTTGGCGGCGCATGGGCGTGTGGATGCGCTGGCGCGCACCCGCTTGCAGATGGTGGCGCCCGGCGCAGGAAACATCATTCTGGTGACCCAGCCATGAGTCGCGTCATGCCCTCCGCCCCAGCCGCAGCGCCTGTTGCGGGCTGGCGTGCGCGCATGGCGCCGTGGGTGGCGGACTGGCGCATGATCTTGGTGATGGGGCTGTTTTTCCTGCTGGCGAATGTGATGTTGTGGCGTGCGGTGTATCTCAAAATTTCTGAGCGCGATTTTCTGGAAAAGCAGGGTGAGATGCGCTACGAGCGCGTGCAGGAAATTCCCGCGCACCGCGGGCGCATCCTTGATCGCCATGGCGAGCCCTTGGCGGTGAGTACGCCGATGGAGTCGGTCTGGGTGAATCCGGCTGACCTGGGCGCATCCATGGATCGCCTGCCTGAGCTGGCGCAGGTGCTGGGGCTGGATGTCGGCAAGCTCAAGACCCAGGTGCTGCGCAATGCCGAGCGGCGTTTCATGTACGTGAAGCGCCAGGTGACGCCGGAAGTGGGGGCGGCGGTGCGCGCCTTGCGTATCAGCGGAGTGAATACCCAGCGTGAGTACCGTCGTTTTTATCCCACAGGCGAAGCCACGGTGCATGTGCTTGGTTTTAACAACCTGGATGACAAGGCTTTGGAAGGGCTTGAGCGCACTTACGACGACTGGTTGCGCGGCGAGCCCGGCGCGCGGCGCATCATCAAGGATTTGCACGGCAAAGTGATCGAAACCGGCGAGCTGATCCGCGAGGCGCGTCCGGGTAACGATCTGACGCTGTCGATCGACCGTCGTCTGCAATACCTGGCCTATCGTGAGCTGAAGGCGGCGGTTCAGGCCAATCAGGCCAAGGCCGGTTCGGCGGTCTTGCTGGATGTGCGTACCGGCGAAATTCTGGCGATGGTCAACCAGCCG
>CALKWL010000393.1 GCA_938004235.1 uncultured Gammaproteobacteria bacterium | reverse complement strand
CGCCAGCCAAACCTCGTCGCCGATGCCTGCCCCAGCGCGGTTTTCCATGCGCCAGCGCGCCGGGCGCGGACGCACCAACTTGCCCAGGGTGGTGATGCCGCAGCTGGTGCCATGCCCGCAACTGCCGCAGGCCGACTTGATGCTGACTTCAACAATGGCGTTCTCGCCATCGAGAGCAACCACCCGCGCGCGTTCGGTCATCATTCCTGCCATTCCTCATCAGCCATGGCATCGAAGCGCTTGTCGTCACGCGGCTGTTCGGCGCGCTGCACGGCCTTGGCCAGCCAGCCCTTGGCGCCGTCGCGCAGCTCTTGGCGCAATGCACTCAACAGCTCGCTGATTGGCGTACCCTGCTCCACCTTGAGCGGATGGATGCCGCGCGCGATCAACTGCTGCATGGCCGAAGCGCCAACCGCCTGGCAGTACATGGCCGCGCAGCCTTCCAAAAGGGCGATTTTTGGCGTCAGCTTGTCCTCGTTGCCGTCCATCGCCTGCGGCGAAAATTCGGCGATCTCCTCCAGCTGCGCGCTCTCGGCATTCACCGAGTAAATGGCAAAAGCCAGCGCCGCGCCGAAATGCTGATCGACGTGTTTGCGGTCGGTCGTGGCGAAGGCGATACGCAAGGTGGTCATTTTTCGCATCCCCTCAGTGGAAGGTTCCACTCGCCGCAAATGTCGCAACACCGGCTGTGTCGGCCTGGCGGAATCGGGAGTGATAGGGTGTGAGTTCGTGATGCTGTGCATGATGTTCCAGCCTCAGATTTGCCAGATCGAACAGAGCCTGGCGCGTGCCGCGATAGCCCACCCAGGTACGTTGAAAGCCGCCGACCTGGTCGTAGAGCGGGAAGCCCGCGCGCAGAATGGGCAGGCCAAGACGCTGCGCGGCGGGCACGGCATGCGACGAGCCGATAATGAGTTCGGCCTTGTGCTCGCCGCACAGGGTTTCCAGGTCTTCCAGATCGCCCAGGTGCACGGCATCGGCGGCGACATGCGCCAAGGCCGGGCCGCGCGCCGGAGCGACCGCCGCCACCACCTCGCCGCCCATGCTGCGCACCAGTCGGCTCATGGCCAGCAACAGGTCAGGGTCGGCGGCAATGCCGACGCGCGCGAAGCCCATCATGAAGTGGGTATCGACCATCGCGTCTTGCAGTTGCGCGCGCTGACGCTCCAGACGTGCGGACACCGGCTTGCCGGAAATCTCCGACAAGGCCATGACAAAGGCATCCACGGCCTCCAATCCGAGCAGGCTGTCGAAGCGGAAGTCCGGCGCGCCGCTGCGCCGTTCCAGCAGCTCGGCCGCTGGCCACAGCGAACGCCCGATGGTCAGCGTGGCCACGGATTCGCCCATGCGTGCAATATCCTCCACCGGCGTGCCGCCGACGGTGAGCGGATTGAAGTCGTCCTCGATCAGATGCCCGTCCATCGAGTCGCCGATATCCGGCAGGATGATCGCGCTCAAGCCGAATTCGGCGGCCATCTCACGCAGCGCCTCGATGTCGCCCGGCGTCAGCGAGGCTCCGGCGAGGATATTCACCTGATCCGCCCGCTTCTCCAGCTCGCGGCTTTCCGGCACCAGCACGTCGATCATGGCCTTGACCGCATCGGCATAGCCCGATTCCAGACAGCCGCTGTAATCTGGGGTATTCACCGGCACCACCGCGATATGCGCGTACTGTGGATATTCGCTGCGAAAGCGGGTCACCAGGCCATGAATATCCGTGCCCTGGGTTTCGGACAAGCCGGTGGTCGGCAGACCAATCATGTCCGGCTTGGATTTGGCGCACAGCGTCGCCAGCCCCTGAATCACGTTGTCGTCGGCGCCCAGCACGGTGGCGGCCTGATCCATGGCCGTGGTTTGCAGCGGAATCGGCTCGCGGAAATGACGCACAAAAAACACCTTGGCAAAGGCCGTGCAGCCCAGCGCGCCATGCAGCATGGGCATACAGCGGCGCACACCCAGGAAAGCCAGCGATGCGCCGGTGGGTGCGCTGGTTTTCAGCGGATTGACAGACAGCGCTTTGCTGCGCTTGATGATCTCGGGCATGGCTCAGGCTCCCACGGCAAATGGCGGTAGAAAATCGGCGGTCAGCATGACCGGTTCAGGCGCGTTGTCGCCCTCCTCGTCAGTGACGTCCTCGGGCTCCAGCGCGCAATGCGCCACGCCGGTGATGCGTTTTTGTGCTGCCCAGGGCGCATCGGCGCGCACCTGCGCCCACACCGGGCTTTCCAGGCTGAGGGCGATCTGGCGCGCCAGCTCGACCATGCCGGTGTAACCCGCATAGGCGAATTCGCGTTCCTGATTACTGTCGAGGAAAGGCATACGCGCCTTGAGCGCGGTGTACAGGCTGCGCCCGCCGGCAATCATGATGTCGGCACCCAGCTCGTAGCAGGTGTCGAGCAGCTCGCGCGCGCCCTCGCCCTTGAGCATCTTGGCGTTCTCGCCCATCAGTTCGCGGATGCGCGCCTTGTCTTCCTCGGTAGACTTGCCCGTGCCGGTCGCCACCACCTCCATACCTAGGTCTTGCAAGGCAGACACCACCGACCAGGACTTCACTCCGCCGGTGTTCAACAGCACGCGCTTGCCGCTCAAGCGCGCGCGCCAAGGCTCCAGCAACTCGTGCACCCGCGCCTCTTCACGCGCAATCAGCGCCTCGGTGCGCATCGTCAGATCAGGGTCATTCAGCAAGCGGGCAAAGTCACGCAGGGCACGCGAGGTGTCCTCGATGCCGTAGAAACTGCCTTCAAAATAGGGAATGCCGTAGTTGTCTTCCAGCTTGCGCGCTACATTGAGCAGCGCCTTGGCGCAGACCACCATATTGGCCTTGGCGCGGTGCATGGCTTGAACTTCATGAAAACGCGCGTCGCCGGAAAGAGTGCACAGAATGCGCAACCCCAGCTCATCGAACAGTGGGGCGACATGCCAGAACTCGCCAACGATGTTGTATTCGCCGATCAGATTAATGTCGTGGATGCGGATGCCGCGCTCGGCGTAGTCGCGTGCAACGTCTTCCGGCACCGGATCCGGCTCGCGCGTGCCGATCACATGCTTGAACATGGCCTCGCCGCCAATGCGGTTGCCCAGATTCTTGGTGCCGTAAAAACCGGCGGCATCCACCGGCACCACCGGCACGCCCCAGCGCTCGGTGGCCGCCTTGCAGGTCGCGTCCACATCGTCGCCAATCAGCGCGGTAACGCAGGTGTTGTAGATAAACACCGCCGCCGGGTTGTAGTTGTCGATGGCCTGCTTGATGGAGTGGAACAGGCGCTTTTCGCCACGTCCCATAATCACATCCTGCTCGGTCAGGTCGGTGGTCATGCCGATTTTGTACAGGGTCGGCCCGGATGAGCGCGTGCCCCGGTTATTCCAGGAGTTGCCCGCACAGGCAATCGGGCCGTGGATGATATGCGCTACATCGGCTATCGGAAGCAAGGCGATCTGCGCGCCATCAAAGGCGCAGCCACCCGCCGAGGCTCCCGGCTTGGGACGGGCACAGCCCGATTTTTCCTTCTTGTTGTGCGCGCAGGCAGGCTCGTTGAGCAATTCGGCGACTTCGGATGCCTTCATGTCACTACCCCTCCCCTGTCTTCAAGCATTGACTTAGATTCTGCTCGGACTTACGCAAAACCGCTCCAGCGGCGTTCAAGCGCCTCGCCGTACTCGGTAGTACTGGCATCAAAGCTTTGCCTTGCTGGAGCGCTTTTGCATAAGTCATATCTGTAACCAAGCAAACCGCGTGCCACAACATAAGTAATTGTTTTTATTCGACTTCAACACTATCAAGCGCTGTCGCAAATACGACAATCACCACAGAGGCGCGACACGTCGGTGTACAAAAGCGTGGCGGACAGGCTGCGCTGTCAGCCTGTCGGGTTTGAGTCGAAATGGGCACAACTGCGTCATTTGTACTAACATTGAGCCATTCACAGCTTCAAAAGGAGGTAGACATGCCTGTCACCGTCGCATCGCCCCGTTCATCTCGACTTGGACTACGAGCCACCCCCGAGCAGGAGACCGTATTGCGCCGTGCGGCTGAAGTTGCGCACAAATCACTGACTGATTTCATTCTGGATGCCGCATACCAGGCAGCCGAGCAAACCTTGCTCGACCAGCGTCTGTTTATGGTTACTGGCAGTCAGTACCAGGCACTGCTGGATATGCTGGATCGTCCAGAATCTGATAACCCTGGCTTGGCTGATCTGTTTTCTCGGCAACCGGTTTGGAAATGAATTTGGCGGCGCCCCAGCCGCTTGGCGCATTGCATCGCCTTGAGGCGTTCGATTGTGGCAAACCCACACTCAACGATTGGCTGCGACGTCATGCACGGCAGGCTCAAGGTAGCGGCTCTGCGAGGACTTTCGTCTCTTGCGATGGAGATCGGGTTGCTGGTTATTACAGCCTCACCGTGGGTCAAATTGATACGATGGATGCCCCCGAGCGTGTTCGTCGTGGCATGGGGCAGTACCCGATTCCGCTGATCACTCTGGCAAGGCTGGCAGTTGATCTTGATTATCAAGGACGCGGCTTGGGCTTCAGTCTTTTGCAGGATGCCATATATCGCGCCATTGCCGTTGCCGATCATGCAGGCATTCGGGCGATGCTAACGCATCCCCTCGACGCCGAGTCAGAGGCTTTCTACCGGCGCTTTGGTTTCGAGTCCACACCGGAAAACGACCGTCAGTTGATTTTGCTACTCAAGGATGCGCGACGTTTTGTCAGGGGGTGATGGTGCGAGGCGGCTCCAAAGAACCCATGTTGCCCCCTCTCCTATAAGGTATAAGGCCGATCCAGCCACTGCGCCAGCAAGCTGGCATCACGTTCCGGCAAATAGCTCAAACCGCGCGCCATATCCTCACCCATGCGCGCTGCCAGTGCGGTGGGCACGCCTGCGCCTGCCAGCATGTGGAAATACCAAGCGGCGGAGTAACCGCGCTGGCGGTCAAAGGTCTGAATGGCCTCGGCGCGTTGCAGTGCCTGTTCGTCCTCGCTATCGGCCAGGTTGCCGCCAAGACTCAAGGCCTCACCCGTATCCAGCGACAAGGGACGAGCGCTGAGCACCGGTTGCTTGAAGCGATCCAGATGCTCGGCGAGTGCAAATACCCAGTGCTCACAGAAGAGTCTGGACGCGCTGCTGGACTGGTTCCAGTCTTCGACGAAGCGGCAGGCTGGCGGTGCATCCGGGCGCTGCCCGCGCAGGCGCGCCAGAAACTCGGCCATGTCGGTGACGCGGCGGAAGCGGTAGCGCGTCTCGCCCAGCACACAGCGCGGCGTGTGCGCTACATGGTGTGGCGGCTCCAGCAACTCATCGAGCTCGCCGGGCAGGTGCGCGGGGTCAAGCAGCGGGCGGTCGATCAGCTCACACAGCTCTTCAATCTCAAGCTGAATGAACTGCTCGGCTTTTTTGCCATACGCCGCGACAAAAAAATGCGTGCGCCCCTCAAAGCGGGACAGTTGCAGCCCCTGTTCGAGATAGCTCTCGCAAAAAGCTGCGCCATCTTCGCCGCATTCTGCCCAGGCCTGCTCGATCCAGGCTTCGGCATTTTCGGCCACAAGCTCACCCTGCGCGTCATAAATCCGCCCCGGACGATGCCAGCCGCCGCGCGTCAGGGCATGGCGAAAATTCCAGCGCGGCCAGAGTGCGGCCAGGGTTTGCAGCAGTTCGGCATGTTGCGCAAACACGGGCGTTTCACGGCACAGGCGCTCCAGCGCATAACGTCCTTCCTGCAACAGCACCCGGTTCATGTTTCATCATTCCCATCACTGTGCCAGGCAATGACCACGCCGCTGGCCGTGTCGATGTCGGCGGTCAGGCTGGAACAATGCTCGCGGGTGTCCAGCAGATAAAGATCAAACCCCTCAGCGGCACGCACAGGCTGCAAGCGCGCAGGTATATCGTCGTCACAGCACTGGTTGAAATACAACCCCGGGTAGTCTGCACGCAGCCGCGCAAGAAGATCTGCGGATGCCGCATGGGATGCGACCGACTGGGCGATTGTCTCTAGCAGCGCGTGGCTCAGTACGGAGGCGCTCATGACAGCGCCTCGTCGTCATCCTCCTCATCGGCGCGGAAACGCGCCAGACTGCCGGCTTCCACGCCCATGATGCGTGCCAGCCAGGGCGGCGGCTGGTGCATCGAAACCTGAAGTTTTTCCAGCGCTTCTTGTGCCGCACCGCCGGCGGGGAACTTGATCGGATGCACATCGACACGTACCACCTTGGCCGCTGCCGGGCCACCGATGGACTGCACATACACCACATTGCAGTCACCGATCAGCGCCGCACGCGTAGCGTTCTTGTCTTCTGCTTCGTCGGCATCCAGAGTGGAGCGCACATCAATCAGGCGCGTTTCCTGTGGACTGACCTGATAGACCAGAAAGCGCACGCAGGAACCAAAATGGCCGTCGAGATTCTGACCACTGTTCGAGGCGACAGCCACGCGCAGCGAGCCCGGCATGTCGCCCTCGGCATAGGGCTCGGGAACGGGCAGATCGCTACCTTCCACGCCTTCGCCCCAAAGATGGCGCACGACGGCCTTAAGCGATTCGCCATCCATGCCCGGATCGACGATTTCATCGCCTTGCAGCATGGCCTTGATGTCAGTCACGGTGACGCGCGCCAGATTCTCGGCGGTCAGCGGCGTACCGAAGCGCGCGCCAAGGGCATTGACGAAAGCGCGTACATCCACATTCGGCAAGGCACGGGCAGCTAGTCCCACGCGCAGGGCGACATCGCGGTTGGTAATAGGCGAGTCAACAGAAGTTTCATTCATCGAAGTAGTCCTCAATTGATCGTGGCGGGGTTTAGCCCATGCGACTGGGAGGGTGTTTGGGTTTGGCGGACTCGCCACAGCGAGGTGGCAGAGTTTTCCCTCCCCCTTTGAAGTCGCCGTGAACTGACCTGTGGCGGCTGGGTAAAAGCGCCATGGACGGCGCATTTAGCCCCATCGCGACATGGATGTCGCGTCGGGAGATCGGAAGG
>CALKWL010000392.1 GCA_938004235.1 uncultured Gammaproteobacteria bacterium | reverse complement strand
CACCGAGATCTACACTCTTTCCCTACACGACGCTCTTCCGATCTCTGGCGGCGGGAGATACCTTTCGTGCCGCCGCGGTGGAGCAATTGCAAACCTGGGGCGAGCGCGTGGGCGTGCCTGTGATTGCCCAAGACTCGGGCGCCGATTCTGCCGGCGTCATCTTTGATGCCTTACAGGCGGCGCGAGCACGCGGCGCCGATGTGTTGATCGCTGATACGGCCGGACGCCTGCACACCCAGGGCGGTTTGATGGACGAACTGAAAAAGGTCAAGCGCGTGCTGGCCAAGCTGGATCCTGATGCGCCGCACGAAGTTTTGTTGGTGCTTGATGCCAGCATTGGTCAAAACGCACTCAATCAGGCCAAGCATTTCCATGACGCGCTGGGCGTCACCGGGCTTGTCGTCACCAAGCTGGACGGAACGGCCAAGGCGGGAATTCTCTTTGCCATCACCCACCAATTGAAACTTCCGATCCGCTACATCGGTGTTGGTGAACGCGCCGAAGATCTGCGCCCATTCAAGGCGCGCGATTTTGTCAATGCGCTGCTCGATCACGAATAAGCCAAGAAAAAAAGGTTGGGCATGATTCAGTTTGATCGCGTCTGCAAAACCTACCCCAGCGGGCAGGTTGCCTTGCACGATGTGAGCTTCCGCATTCCCCAAGGGCGTATGGCGTTTCTGACCGGCCCCTCGGGCTCAGGCAAAAGCAGCCTGTTGCGGCTGATTCCGCAGATTGATCGCCCAAGCAGTGGGCAGGTGCTCATCAACGGAACGGATATCGCCCGCGTCGGCGCGTGGCGAATTCCGCGTTTGCGACGGCATATCGGCGTCATTTTTCAGAATCCGCATCTTCTGGATGAGTGGACTGTGTTTGAAAATATCGCTTTGCCCTTGCGCGTGCAGCATTACCCTCGCGAGGAAACCGTGCGCCGGGTGCGCGCCGCGCTGGATAAAGTGGGATTGTTCGATCGTGAGCAGGCGCGTCCCCATGAACTTTCAGGCGGTGAACAGCAAAGGGTGAATATCGCACGCGCCCTGGTTGCGCGCCCTTCCATTATTCTCGCTGACGAGCCGACGGGGAATCTTGATCCCGAATTGTCTTTTGAAATCATGCGCTTGTTTATGCAGTTCAACGCGGCGGGGGTGACGATGCTGATTGCAACCCATGCGCTGGATCTGATTGATGCGTTTGACGCCCCGCGCCTGATGTTGCGCGAAGGTCGCCTGACGACGGAAGGTTTATGAGCATGAATCGCACACGCCAGCTTGGAATAAAAAGCCGCTTCCGCGCCTGGCTCGATCATCATCGCGACAGTTTTCATGACGCCCTGCGCCGCCTGGTGCGCCGTCCGATTGGTCAGCTTTTGAGTATGCTGGTGATCGGCTTGAGCCTGACCCTGCCCATTACTCTGCTGCTGACCTTGCACTCGGCGCGCATGGGACTCAACGGCTGGTCGCAGGAGCTTGGCGTGGTGCAGGTTTTTTTGCAGGAGTCCGCCGCGGATGAGACCGATTCGGGTGAAGCGCTTCTCAAAAGCCTGAAGAGCGACCCAAGATTGCGTGAAGTGCGCCTGATTACCCCGGAAGAGGGGCTAGAGCAGCTTGCAAAACTGCATCAATTCGACGGCCTGCTGGCCGATATGAAACACAATCCTTTGCCCGTTGTGATTGAAGTCTATCCGCAACGCCCCGAGGAGCTTGAGGCGCTGCGCACCGAGCTTGCGGCGCGTGAGGGTGTGGCTTCTGCGCGCATTGACGCCCAGGCGGTGGAACGCCTGCATTTATTGATTGCCTCGGCGGAGCATCTTTTGATTCTGTTTTTGTTGATGCTTGCGCCGATGCTGGCCATCACGGTGAGCAACACGATTCGCCTTGAGCTGGAGCATCGGGTCGATGAGATTCGCCTCCTGCAACTGGTTGGCGCGACGTCGGCATTTATTCGCCGCCCCTTGCTTTATGTCGGCGGACTGTTGGGTGCTGGCGGGGCGCTCATGGCTGTGGGGCTGACTTTTTTTGCCCTTCAGGCTGTGAGCGACGCCATGGGGCAGGTTGGTTTCACCCTGCCCATGACATCCGCTCCCATTTTTGCGGCGATGGCGGTGTTGCCGCTGGGGTTTCTGCTAGGGCTGTTCGCCGCATGGTTTGCCAGCGTGATCCAGATGCGACAGATTCGGTCGATTTGATTCGCCTGGCGGTGTCACACGTTTTGGTCTTTAATTGAACCAAGTACCAAGGCTGGCACTCTCATCCCTTGAGTGCTAAATTTTGTGCACGCGTTCAATGAGGAGACTCAGAGTGACTATTACCGATCAACTGCCTGTTCTGCAAACGTCCGCCTACGACACGCCGCGAGAGGCGCTTTCGGCCTATCTTGCTGAGCTGCGGCGCTACCCGATGCTGGATGCGGATGAGGAGTATCGCTTGGCCAAAAATCTGCAAGATCATCAGGATCTGGATGCCGCCAAACAGCTTGTTCTAGGGCATCTGCGTTTTGTGGTGCATATCGCGCGCAGCTACAGCGGGTATGGCCTGCCTTTGGGTGAATTGGTGCAGGAGGGCAATATCGGTCTGATGAAGGCCGTGCGTCGCTATGAACCAGATCGCAAAGTGCGTCTGATTACGTTCGCTGTGCACTGGATTCGTGCTGAAATTCACGAGTTCATCATGCGCAACTGGCGCATGGTGCGCGTGGCGACGACGAAGGCGCAGCGCAAGCTGTTTTTCCGTTTGCGCGGTATGCGCGATGGCGAGCATTGGTTGACTCAGGACGAAGGCAAGGCGATTGCTGCGGAGCTCAACGTGCCTCTGCATGAAGTTTTCGAGATGGAATCCCGCCTGCTGGGGCGGGATGTTGCGCTCGAAGCGGATGATGAGGATGAGGCTTATCTTGCGCCTGCGGCTTGGCTTGAATCTTCGGATAGCGACCCCGCACTGGCTTTGGAGCATGTGGACAGCCGCAGCCAGCAGCTGGATCGGCTTGAGGTGGCAGTGGACGCCCTGGATGCGCGCAGCCGTGACATTGTGCAGCGCCGCTGGTTGATTGAAGGTGAAAAAGCGACCTTGCACGAATTGGCGGCGGAGTATGGCGTATCTGCTGAGAGATCGGAAGAGCACACGTCTGAACTCCAGTCACGTCAGTCAATC
>CALKWL010000391.1 GCA_938004235.1 uncultured Gammaproteobacteria bacterium | reverse complement strand
CGCGCCCGGATGGGTTGGACGCCGCCTTTGGCGCTGCCGAGGATGGAAGCTATCGTCTCACGGCGACTCAGGCGCAAGCGATTCTGGAATTGCGCCTGCATCGTCTGACGGGGCTGGAGCAGGACAAGATCGTCGGCGAGTTCGCTGAGATTCTTAACACAATTGGCGAACTCCTTGAAATTCTTGGTAATCCTGATCGTATGCGCGCTGTGATTCGTGAGGAGCTAGTGCAGGTGCGCACGCAATATGCCGATGCGCGCCGTACTGAAATTCAGGTTTCACGCGCCGATCTGTCCGAAGAGGATCTGATTGCTGAAGAGCAGCGCGTCGTGACCTTGTCTCATGCCGGTTATATCAAGACCCAGTCGCTTTCGGACTATGCCGCCCAGCACCGCGGCGGGCGCGGACGCAGTGCGGCCAAGGTCAAGGGCGAAGACGCCATCCAGAAGTTGCTGGTTGCAAGCAGCCATGACATGGTGATGATCTTCACCAGTCGGGGGCGCGTGTACTGGAAAAAAGTCTGGGAATTGCCTCTAGGCAGCGGTCAGGCGCGCGGTCGTCCGATTGTGAATATCCTGCCGCTGGAAGACGGCGAACGTATCGAGGCGTTGTTGCCGTTGCGCGACTTCTCCGGTGAATCGTATGTGATGTTCGCCACCCGCAATGGCATTATCAAGAAAACGCCGTTGCTCGAATACTCGCGCCCGCGTGCAAGCGGCATTATTGCGATTGATATCCGCGAGGGCGATAGTCTGATCGGCGCCGCCCTGACCGACGGCTCACAGGATGTCATGCTGTTCACCAACGCCGGCAAGGTGATTCGTTTTGCCGAAAGCGACGTGCGCTCGATGGGGCGTGGAGCCTCCGGTGTGATCGGCGTGCGTCTGACAGAGGAGCAGTGCGTGGTGAGCATGATTATTGCCCACGGAGAGCGTGTCGACGAAGTTATGGGCGATAACGAGGCTGAGAGTGCGCAGGTCAACAACGGCGATGTTCTTACCGCTTCCGCCAACGGCTACGGCAAGCGTACGCCGCTGGATGAATTCCCGCGCCACAATCGCGGTGGTCAGGGAGTGATCGCTCTGCAAACCAGTGAGCGCAACGGGATGCTGGTGGGCGCCGTGCTTGTGCAGGAAGATGACGAGCTGATGCTGATTAGCGATCAGGGAACCTTGGTGCGTACGCCCGTCGCGGAAATTTCCCGCGTTGGACGCAACACCCAGGGCGTGACCCTGATTCGTCTGGGCAAGGATGAGCACCTGGTACAGATTGAGCGTATTGAACGTGTGGAAGGCGAAGCCGGGGCGGAGGCCTTGAGTGATGTGCAGGCGGCGGGTAGTGATGAAAGTCAGTCCGATGAATCTCAAGATTAATCATTAAGTTAGAGGGTAGTTCTCATGTCGAATCTCGAAAATCGCGTCTTCAATTTTAGCGCAGGCCCGGCTATGCTCCCCGCCGAAGTATTGCTGCGTGCGCGTGATGAAATGCTGAACTGGAAGAGTTCAGGCATGTGCGTGATGGAAATGAGTCACCGCGGCAAGGAATATGTTTCGATTGCTGAAAAAGCCGAAGCCGATTTTCGCAAGCTGATGAACGTGCCCGAGAACTACAAGGTGCTGTTCCTGCAAGGCGGCGCGTCCAGCCAGTTCAGCATGGTTCCGATGAACCTTTTGCGCGGCAAAACCAGCGCGGATTATCTGAATACCGGTCACTGGTCAGAAAAAGCGGTGGCGGAAGGTAAGCGTTTTTGCAACGTCAATATCGTGGCCGATACCAAGAGCAGCAAGTACACTACCCTGCCGGATGCCTCTGAACTGAGTTTCAGCGCCGATGCCGCTTATGTGCATTACACCCCGAACGAAACCATTGCGGGCGTGGAGTTCGGCTATATCCCGGATACCGGGGATATCCCCCTGGTGGCGGATATGTCTTCGACCATCCTGTCGCGTCCGCTGGATATTTCCAAGTTCGGCGTGATTTATGCCGGCGCGCAGAAAAACATCGGCCCTGCGGGTCTGACCCTTGCCATTGTGCGCGATGACCTGATCGGTCACGCCATGCCGGGCACGCCGATTATGTTTGACTATAAAACCCATGCCGATAACGGCTCCATGTACAACACCCCGCCGACCTATGCGTGGTATATCGCTGGCCTAGTGTTTGAGCATCTGCTGGATATCGGCGGTCTGGCGGCCATGGAGGCGATCAACCAGCGCAAGGCGCACAAGCTGTACGCGGCTATCGACAACTCGCCGTTCTACTCCAATCCGGTGGATGTGAAGTGCCGTTCGTGGATGAACGTGCCCTTCCTGTTGGCGAACAGCGACCTGGATAAAACCTTCCTCAAAGAAGCTGAAGCCGCGGGCTTGACCAGTCTGGCCGGACACCGCTCCGTCGGCGGTATGCGCGCCAGCATCTACAACGCCATGCCGGAAGAGGGCGTGGACGCACTGGTTGCCTTCATGAACGATTTCGCCCAGCGCAACGGTTGATCGCAACGGCCGATTGAAAACGGCTGATTTACATTAAAAATCGAGGAGTTACACGATGTACAAGATTCTTACCCTGAACAATATTGCGGCGGTTGGTCTGGATCGTTTGCCGCGCGACACGTATGAAATTGCCTCCGAACTTCAGTCTCCCGACGCCATCCTGGTGCGCTCCGCCAAGATGCACGACATGCCCGTGCCCGAAACGCTCAAGGCGATTGGTCGCGCCGGCGCCGGTGTGAACAATATTCCGGTCAAGGAGATGAGTGAGAAGGGCATCGTGGTGTTCAATGCCCCGGGCGCCAATGCCAATGCGGTGAAAGAATTGGTCGTTGCCGGGATGCTGCTGGCGGCGCGTAACATTCCGCAGGCATGGAAATTTGCCACGAGCTTGAGTGGAGATGACGCCTTCCTGCACAAGGCAGTGGAAGACGGGAAGAAAAATTTCGTCGGCTTCGAGTTGCCGGGTCGTACCTTGGGCGTGATTGGTCTGGGCGCCATCGGCGTACGCGTGGCTAATGCTGCGCGCGCCCTAGGCATGAAAGTGATCGGTTTCGATCCGGGCATTACCGTTGAACGCGCCTGGGAGCTGTCTGCTGATGTGCAGCAGGCCAGCAGCGTGGATGAACTGCTGGCTCGCGCTGATTTCGTCAGCTTCCATGTGCCCCTGATTGAAGCCACACGCAACCTGATTAACGCTGAACGCCTCAAGTTCATGAAAGATAATGTTGTGGTGCTGAACTTCGCCCGCGAAGGCGTGGTGGATGAGGCCGCCATGGTTGAGGCGTTGAACTCCGGCAAGGCGCATGCCTATGTGTCCGACTTCCCAGTCAACGCCACCAAGGATCACCAGCGCTGCATTACCCTGCCGCACTTGGGCGCGTCCACAGGTGAAGCCGAAGACAACTGTGCCATCATGGTGGCCGAGCAGGTACGCGATTTCTTGGAAAATGGCAATATCCTCAACTCAGTCAATTTCCCGGAAATCCGTCTGGCACGCAAAGGCGATCATCGTCTGGCGATTGCCAACAAGAATCTGCCGGATATGGTGGGGCAGATTTCCCATGTCCTTGGCAGCCACAAGGTGAATATCGTGCACATGGTCAACGATTCGCGCGGCGACGTAGCCTACACGCTGATCGACATCGAAGGCGAGATGCCAACCGACGCTGCGGAAGCGATTCGCGGCATTGACGGCGTCCTGAACGTCCGTGTGATCTGAGCCCGGAGATAACGATGGGAGAAAGCGGGCAGCCGGTTTTGCGGCTTGAGGACGTAAGGCGCCATATCGATCAGGTCGATCAAAAGCTGCTCGCTCTACTCTCGGAGCGTGCCAATCTCGCGCACTCGGTGGGTGAGATCAAGCGCGCCGAAGGGAATGAGGACGCTCAATTCTATCGTCCGGAGCGGGAGGCGCAGGTGTTGCGCCGCATCCAGAGCCTGAATGCCGGGCCTTTGGATGATGCCAGCGTGGCTTGGCTGTTCCGCGAAATCATGTCGGCCTGTCTGGCGCTCGAACAACCCATGCGTGTGGCCTATCTTGGGCCAGCAGGGACGTTCAGCCAGATGGCGGCCTTGCGCCAGTTTGGTCATGCGGCTGAGCTGGTGCCCTGTTTATCGATCGCCGAAGTGTTCCGCATGGTCACTTCGGGAAGCGTCAGCTATGGTATCGCGCCGGTGGAAAACTCTACCGAGGGCGGAGTGTCGCAAACCCAGGAGGCTTTGCTGGCGCACGATCTGTCGATTTGCGGCGAAATCGCCCTGCGCATTCATCACCAGTTGCTCTCCAACGCATCCGCACTTGGTGAGGTGCGTCGGGTGTATGGTCATGCGCAATCGCTTGGGCAATGTAGGCACTGGCTGGATGCGCATCTGCCCCATGCCGAGCGCGTGCCTGTGAGCAGCAACGGCGAGGGCGCGCGCCTGGCGGCGGAAGCTGAAGATGCGGTGGCGATTGCTCCTGAAGTCGCCGCGCAGCTTTATCAGCTTCAGATTCTGGCAGCGAATATCGAGGACGAAGCGCATAACACCACGCGCTTTGTGGTGCTGGGCTCGCAGGATGCGGGGGCGAGCGGCGCGGATAAAACCTCACTGGTGGTTTCCACCGCCAATCAGCCGGGGGCGCTGTATCAGCTGCTCAAGCCGCTGGCCGAGCGTGGCATCAGCCTGAGCCGTATTGAGTCGCGCCCTTCACGCACGGCGGCCTGGGAGTATGTGTTTTTTATCGATGTCGAAGGGCATCGCGCCGATCCGGTGGTGGCGGACGCCTTGCAGGAACTTGCACAGCAAGCGGCATGGGTGCGCGTGTTGGGTTCGTATCCCAAAGCTGTGTTGAGGGCATGACGATGACAGGCAATCCTTGGTTAGGTCGTGCGTGCGCGCACATTGCCGGCTTGGCGCCGTATGTACCTGGCAAGCCTCTGGATGAGCTGGAGCGCGAACTTGGCGTGGTCGGAGCGATTAAGCTGGCCTCGAACGAAAATCCGTTGGGACCATCGCCGCACGCCTTGGCGGTCATGCGTGAACATGCGACAAATGTGCATCTGTACCCGGATGGCAACGGTTTCCGTCTCAAACAGGCTTTGGCGCATACGCTGGGTGTTACCCCGCAGGCCATCACCTTGGGGAATGGTTCCAACGATGTCCTGGATCTGATCGCGCGCGCGTTTTTGGGGCCTGGGCGCGGTGCCGTGTTCTCTGACCACGCCTTTGCCGTGTACCCGATCAGCACTCAAGCTGCGGGCGGCACGGCGCAGGTCGCCAGGGCGCTGCCTGACGATCATGCGCAGCAGCCTTACGGGCATGATCTTGCGGCCATGCGAGCGGCCATCACCGAGCAGACCCGCGTGGTTTTTCTGGCCAATCCGAATAACCCGACCGGAACCTGGGTGGAAAAAGAAGCGCTGTACGCCTTTATCGCCTCGGTTCCGCCGCAAGTTCTGGTGGTGGTGGATGAGGCGTATATCGAATTTGTCGATGAGGATACTGATTTTCCCAACGCTTTGGCGTGGCTGGATGAGTTTCCCAATCTGTTGATTACGCGTACTTTTTCAAAAATTCATGGTTTGGCGGGCTTGCGTGTCGGTTATGCCGTTTCGCACCCGCAGGTGGCAGAGGTGCTCAATCGGGTACGCCAGCCGTTCAACGTCAATCTGCTGGTGCTGGAGGCGGCGTGCGCGGCGCTGCATGACCTGGAGCATGTGCAACGCACGCGCCAGCTCAATGCAGAGGGCTTGCGCGCTGTGCGCAGCGGTTTGGAGACGCTGGAACTGAGCGCCTTGCCAAGCATGGGCAATTTTCTGTGCATCGACATGCAGCGCCCGGCGCACACGGTGTATGACGGTTTGCTGCGTCAGGGGGTGATTACGCGCCCGGTCGCAGGTTATGGTCTGCCCAATCATTTGCGCGTGAGCATTGGAACCGAAGCTGAAAACGCGCGCTTCCTGGATGCGCTCAAGCGCGTGCTGGACGATCTGGCGTGAGTTTTGGCAATCGTTTTTACAGTGGGCGGCTGTGCCTGATTGGCAGTGGCCTGATCGGTGGCTCGCTGGCTTTGGCACTCAAGCGTGCCGGCGCGGTCGGCGAAGTTGTGGGCTGTGGGCGCAACCTGGCTACGCTGCAACGTGCGCAGGCGCTGGGTATTGTGGATCGCATCGCCGCAGATTTGCCTGAAGCCGTGCTGGGTGCCGATATGGTGGTGCTGGCCGTACCCATGTTGGCGATGCGCGAGGTGTTGGAACAGATTCAGCCCGTGCTGCAACCCGGTACGTTGCTGACGGATGTGGGTAGCGTCAAGCAATCCGTGATTGACGATGCGCGTGCGGCACTAGGTGAGAAGCTTGCCCAGTTCATTCCCGGCCACCCGATTGCAGGCACGGAAAAAAGCGGGCCGGACGCCGCATTTGCTGAGCTATTTGAACAGCGCCGCGTGATCGTCACGCCGCTGGCCGAAAATATCGAGGCCGACATCGCGCGGGTCGTCGCCATGTGGCAATGTGCTGGCGCGCAGGTGGAACGCATGAGCGCAGCTCACCACGATCAGGTATTGGCCGCGACCAGTCATTTGCCGCATCTGTTGGCCTTCACGCTGGTGGACAGTCTGGCGCGCATGGAGGATAGCCAGGAGGTGTTTCGCTATGCCGCCGGAGGGTTCCGCGATTTCACGCGCATTGCGGCCAGTGATCCAACTATGTGGCGAGATATTGCTCTCGCCAATTCAAATGAAATCAAGCAGATGCTGCATCGTTATCAACAAGAGCTTGAAGTCTTGCAGCGTGATTTGGATGCGCAGGATGGCCAGGCGCTGTTTGAGCGATTTCAGCGTGCGCAAGCGGCGCGCGAGGGGCTCAAATTTTAGTTTTAGCCCTAGAGGACATGGAGATCATCGAGAAAACCGTTCGTTGGAACAGCGGCTTTCACTACTCGTGCGCTCCGTGCTTCTCTGTGGCTAAACCCCGTTTTTAAGCATTACCAAAGGCTGGAACAATGAACTCTAATCTCCAATTTGTGTTGCAACCTGGCGGCGTGTTGACCGGCTCCATGCGCGTGCCCGGCGACAAGTCGATTTCGCATCGTTCCATCATGCTGGGCGCGTTGGCCGAGGGTGTAACCGAGGTATACGGCTTTTTGCAGGGGGAAGACAGCCTGAATACCCTGCGCTGCTTCCGTCGTATGGGGGTTCAGATCGAAGGGCCGGAGGTTCTGGGCGCAGGGCGTGTGCGTATCCGCGGCGTTGGCCTGCACGGGCTGAAGAAGCCTGATGAGACGTTGTGGCTGGGGAATTCAGGAACCTCCATGCGCCTGATGTCAGGCATTATTGCCGGACAGGATTTTGATGCCGTCATGGAGGGCGATGCTTCGCTTTCACGCCGTCCAATGCGCCGGGTGACTGAGCCGCTGGCCTTGATGGGTGCGCGGATTGATACCCAGGAAGGTGGGCGACCGCCTCTGCATGTGCATGGCGGCAGTGCGCTCAAAGGCATTCACTACGCCATGCC
This sequence comes from uncultured Gammaproteobacteria bacterium, assembly GCA_938004235.1. Classification (GTDB taxonomy): domain Bacteria; phylum Pseudomonadota; class Gammaproteobacteria; order Halothiobacillales; family Halothiobacillaceae; genus Thiofaba. Next base: position 644 of record CALKWL010000391.1, on the reverse strand, counting down.
GATGGCCAGTGCGCAGGTGAAATCCTGCGTGCTGCTCGCAGGACTGTATGCCGAGGGCGAAACCTGCGTGACCGAGCCTGCGCCCACTCGTGACCACACCGAACGCATGTTGCAGGGCTTTGGTTACGAGGTGCGGCGCACGACGGGCGAGGGCGGCGTCAGCACCGTGTGCCTGCACGGCGGCGGCAAGCTCACGGCGACGGCGATTGATGTGCCCGCGGATATTTCTTCAGCTGCTTTTTTTCTGGTGGCGGCCAGTATTGCGCCGGGTTCCGATCTGCTGCTTGAGCATGTCGGAGTGAATCCCACGCGTACCGGGGTGATCGAGATTTTGCGTTTGATGGGGGCGAATATCGAGGTGCTCAATGAGCGCGTGGTCGGCGGCGAGCCCGTAGCGGATTTACGCGTGCGCAGCGCGTCGCTTACAGGCATTGTCATTCCCGAGTCCCTGGTGCCGTTGGCGATTGACGAGTTTCCGGCGATTTTCATTGCAGCCGCCTGCGCCCAGGGCGAAACGGTATTGACCGGTGCGGAAGAGCTGCGCGTCAAGGAATCGGATCGTATCCAGGTGATGGCGGACGGCTTACTGGAGATCGGAAGAGCGGCGTGTAGGGAAAGAGTGTAGATCTCGGTGGTAGCCGTAT
>CALKWL010000390.1 GCA_938004235.1 uncultured Gammaproteobacteria bacterium | reverse complement strand
ACCACCGAGATCTACACTCTTTCCCTACACGACGCTCTTCCGATCTACACCAGCCGCACGAGTGCATCATCGCGGCACCTTTGGCTGTCGCTCACCAGTTCGTACGAGAGGCGCATAAGTTCGGCGTTGATTTGGCATACGCGAAGGACCAATCCCAAATCACCAAACGAATCACCGTAACGAACTATGAGCGCATGGATAGCTTCCATGTCGATCAGTTCGGGGCTGTGGCGCTGGATGAATCATCCATCCTGAAATCACATTCTGGCGCGTATTGCACATGGATGATCGACGCATTTAAAAACGCGCCTTTCCGCTTGTGTTCGTCCGCTACGCCAGCACCTAACGACGTCATGGAACTTGGTACTCAAGCCGAGTTTCTCGGAGTCATGACGCGAAGCGAAATGCTCGCCATGTATTTCACGCATGACGGTGGCGATACGTCGAAATGGCGCGTTAAAGGGCATGCTCAGGCAGATTTTTGGGAGTGGATGGCATCGTGGGCGGTGATGATTCGCAAGCCGTCTGACCTCGGCTATAGCGATGACGGTTTCGACCTGCCGCCGCTTTATATGCATGAGCAGTCTGTTTCAGTTGATCGCCCAACCAGCGGCTTTCTTTTCGCGCTCGAAGCGCAAACGCTACAAGAGCGCCAGGCCGCGCGGCGGGAAAGCATCACTGATCGCGTTCGTGCGTGCGCAGACGTGGTTAATGCAACTGATCGCCAATTCATCGTCTGGTGCAACCTGAACGACGAAAGCGCGCAGCTTGCCGCTGCAATACCAGGCTCCATAGAAGTCACAGGCAGCGACTCAGACGACAAAAAAGAAGCATCAATCATCGGTTTCCTCGAAGGCAAACACCGGGTTTTAGTAAGCAAACCAAGGATTGCCGGGATTGGGCTGAACCTTCAATGCTGCGCAGATATGGCATTCGTCGGGCTGTCAGACTCGTACGAGCAGCTATATCAAGCCGTGCGCCGGTGCTATCGCTTTGGTCAGTCTCAGCCTGTCAATGTGCATTTGATTACGGCGGAAACCGAGGGCGCTGTCGTGTCAAACATCAAGCGCAAGGAGCGTGAAGCCGAGGACACATATAACAGCATGATTGCTCACATGAAAGAGCTTAACTCGGCGGCTTTGCACGGTGGGGTAACGCGCAACAAAACAAAATATCAGCCGACTGTGCCGATGGCTATTCCGGCTTTCTTGGGGGTGGCAGCATGAGCAAGGTAATTGACCAAGCAAGCGGCGACAATTGGGCGCTTTGGAATGCGGATTGCGTTGAAGTCGTCAATTCACTGCCAGAAAACTCGTTGCATCTGTCGGTGTTCTCGCCTCCGTACGCGTCGCTATACACGTACAGCAGCAGCGACAGAGACATGGGCAACAGCAGAAACGATCAGGAGTTTTACGAACATTTTGATTACCTGATCGCTGGGCTGCATCGCGCAACCATGCCGGGGCGCATTGTCTGCGTTGATGTGATGAATATTCCCGCCATGAAAGAGCGTGACGGATACATCGGCCTGAAAGACTTCCGAGGCGACGTTATCCGCGCATTCCAAAACGCTGGGTTCATCTTCCACTCTGAACACTGCGCATGGAAAGACCCGCTTATCGAGGCCACCAGAACAAAGGCGCTCGGCCTGATGCACAAGCAGTTATGCAAAGACTCGACACGTAGTCGCGCTGGCATTCCTCAGTACCTTCTTGCGTTCCGCAAAGACGGCGAAAACCCCGAGCCTGTTGCTCACAACAATGGGCTTGAATACTTCGTCGGTGAGAATGGGCCGGTGCATGGGACGCTATCGCATGAGCGTTGGAGGCGTTACGCGTCGCCCGTTTGGATGGATATCAACTTCTCAAACACCCTAAACGCTAAGGCCGCCAGAGAGGCGGAAGACGAGCGCCACGTGTGCCCGATGGCGCTGGATCTGATTGAGCGCGCAATCCACTTATGGAGCAATCCTGGGGATGTTGTTTTCGATCCCTACAGCGGGATCGGTAGCACCGGGTACATGGCTATTAAGACGGGCCGGCGGTTTGTTGGGTCTGAGCTTAAAACCGCCTATTTCAACCAGGCATGCAAGAACATTGACGGTGCGCGAGCGTCGCAAGGCGGTCTGTTTGATGTGTCGGAGGTTGCGCAATGACACATCCGACATGGGTTGATATGGCATTCGCGGCTAACGCACCGCTGACTAAGCGCGGCCAGCCGAAGGGATCGGCGTCGCCTAACGCACGGATGACCGAGGCCGACGTAATCGCCGCCAGGAAGGCGCATAAGCGCGCAATGGCGTTGGTTAAGCGCATTCACGCCAGCTATTCAGTCGAAGCGCTGGCAGCACGCAATGGCGTGTCTCTGCGCGCTATGCAGATGGCGCTATCTGGCGAGACGTGGGGGCATGTCTGATGGCCGGCGACTGGCTAAAGATGAGGACAGACCTGTATCGAGACCCGAAGGTCTGCATGATCGCTGACGCCCTAATGGACGGCGACAGCATGTTATCGCGTTACGTTAATCAAAACATGCAGCGTGACATGACCGTAACGCGTAACGTAACGCGTAACGCGACCGTTGGCGCACTGTTATCAGTGTGGGGCGTTTTGCGTCACCGTGGAAAGAGAGACGGTGAAGATCTGGTGTGCAAAAACGTGTCTCTGTCGGTAATTGATGACATCACAGACATCCCCGGTTTTGGCGACGCCATGGAGGCTGTTGGCTGGGTTGTTAATGATGACGCATGCCTTGTGTTTCCGAGGTTTTTCGCTGAATACAACGTCGATGCGGCAGAGGCAAAAGCGTTGAAAGCTGCTGCCCGTCAGAAGCGATATAGAGAGCGCCAAAAGAGTGAAAATAGTGACGTAACGCGTGACGTAACGCGTGACGTAACAGTAACGCACAGAGTAGAGAAGAGTAGAGAAGAGATAAAACCTTCCGTTACTAACGTAACGGGCGCTGCGCAGCCAATCACTGATCCGGCCGAAATCATTTTCGGATACGGCGTCCCGTTGCTGACAGCCAGCGGCTCGACAGACAAGCAGGCGCGTTCATTCCTGGGTGGCCTGCGCAAGCAGCACGGCGACGCCGCATTGATCGACAAGCTGCGCGATTGCCTGAAAGAAAAACCACTCCAGCCAGTTGAATGGCTCGCGGCCGCACTGCCGCCAAAAGGTGGGCATGGCAAGTCGCGGCACTCCGGCTTCGAAAACATCAACTATCGCGCCGGGGTAGGCGAAGACGGGAGGTTTTGACAGTGGAAAAAATGTCATTCGAACTCACGTCGAAAACCGCACTTTGCAAGTCGCATGGCGAATACGAGTCAAAGGCCATGGTTATCGGCGGCGTCCCGCGCATGTGGTCGTCGTGCCCTGCGTGCGGGCGAGAGCAAGACGCGATTGATGCCGAGGCGCGCCGGGTTGCCGAAGAGAAGGCGAAACAAGCGCGGATTGAACGCCAGCTTTCACAGGCAGGGATCCCACTGCGGTTCCGCAATCGGTCGTTTGAAAACTTCACCGCCGACACGAAAGGCAAAGCACACGCCAAAACGGCCGCTGTTGAGTTTTCGGACGATTTCGCACAGAGGTATAGGGACGGCTCTGCAATGGTCTTCTCGGGCCTTCCAGGCACCGGGAAAAGCCATTTATCCATCGCCATCTGCCAAGCAGTGATGAAAGCAGGCTACACGGCGATGTACATGAACGCTTTTGACGCTATTCGGCTTGTCCGCTCGACGTGGGCAAGGAACTCAGAGAAGACCGAAGCCGAGGTCATGCGGTCCCTGTCGAGCGTCGATCTTTTAGCCCTGGATGAAGTCGGCGCGCAGTACGGCACCGAGGGCGAGCAAGTGATTTTGTTCGACATCATCAACCGGCGCTATCAAGACCAGCTCCCAATGATCCTGATGACAAACCAGGGCAAAGAGGGATTCCGTCAATACCTCGGTGATCGCGCCTTCGACCGGCTGCGCGAGGGTGGCAAATGGGTCGCGTTTGATTGGGAGTCGCACCGTGGAAAGTAACGCAACAGAGGCACACCGCCACGCGTGCGAGGTGCGCTATTGGGTGGCCCGGTGCTACCCGAACGGCCTAGAAATGGCGGATCAGATGATGCGAATCGAGAAGAAGCGCGGCAAGGTTGCTGCGGACGTGCTGCGCGCCGATGCGCGGATTGAATGGGCTAAACGGAGGGCGGCGGCATGAAGCCGGTGATTATTGGAAACGCCACGCTATACAACGGCGATTGTTTGGACATCCTGCCGACGCTGGACAGGGTTGATGCGGTGATTACTGACCCGCCGTATGGGCTTGGGAAGAAGATGCAGGGCGGAACATGGGGGGCGAAGGACGCATTTAGCGGGTTCCTTGTGTGGGACTTAGAGGCAAAACAGGAATGGATCGACGCAATATTGTCGATAGACGTGCCGACCGTCGTGTGGGGCGGTAACTATTTTTCCGTACCCGCTTCGCGGTGCTGGCTTGTGTGGAACAAAGTAAATGCCGTTCCGACAATGGCGGACTTCGAGCAGGCGTGGACTAATCTCGACCGACCTTCTAAACGGCTAGACCTGCCTGTAGGCCGCGTTGAATACGGACACCCAACGCAGAAGCCGCTTACCCTAATGAAATGGTGCATTGACCAGGCTCGCATTTTGTCCGGGGCAACCATCCTTGACCCGTTCATGGGTAGCGGAACCACCGGCGTCGCCGCCGTGCAGATGGGCCGCAAGTTCATCGGCATCGAACTAGACCCCAAATACTTCGACATCGCATGCCGCCGCATCGAGGACGCGCAGCGCATGACGGACATGTTCGCGCACGAGCCGCGTGACGCATACGAGCAGACGATGCAGCAGGCCAATCTATTGGAGTTCGGAGCGTGAACGAAAAACGCCAATGGAAGCTGACAAGCATGCAGACGAAAACACACGTCGCGCAGCAAGTCTATGCCGCCGATCTCGGCAAGGTCGTAACGATTCAGCCGGCGACGCGAAGCCTTGAGCAGAACGCGCTGCTGCATGCGCTGC
>CALKWL010000389.1 GCA_938004235.1 uncultured Gammaproteobacteria bacterium | reverse complement strand
GGCTTTGTTCTCATGTTGTGGTCGGTATTCAAATTTGTCGGTATATCTTGCAAAAGTGGCACAGTTACGAGCTTTCGCATCGTAGTTTGCCTCCCGAAGTCAACGACAGGAGTGTGAATATTGTTTGAATATTGACGTAGGTATTTCAGGCTGCGCATTGCCAGTTCATGTCATTGGCGGCTTGATCTCCGCGCCTCACTTGCTGGCTAAATTTCAGATAGCTGTCGTTGCCATCTTTACCGTAGATGACATCTGTGGCGCCTGTTGGAGAGCGCACGATGAACCCTTCGGTCACCGTTGTGAAATACGTATGCGCCGTGCCTTCATCGCGTATTTCTCGCTCCAGGCTCCAGTTGAGCTCAGAGTCGCTGGCGTCAGGAGCGCTGGAAGTCGCTGTAGCAGGATGTTTTCATGCAGAATATCCTTCGCTGACGTTACGAGAAAATTCCACTTCTAGGCACTGCTAATTTCCGGGGGGATTACCAGCTCCGGAAACCCTCAATTTCAATAGCTTTTTGAGTAGACCCTAGTTCTGTCAATGTGCTCGCATCAAACGGTCTGGCTCAACATAAGCCACACCCGGCGCGCTGCGCAGCTTGAGCAACAAGGCGTCAAAAGCGGCGGAATCGAGCGGCTGCACTGGGCGCAGAACATGCGCGTCTCCCGACATCGGACGCACATAGAGCAAGCCTTGCCCGGCATACTCAGACAGCGTGTCCAGCGATGCGCGCGCCGCGGCCTCATTGCGACGATCATCAAAACGTAGAATGAGCTGTTGCGTCAGCACGATGTGCTTTGATGCGCCGTCAACGGGCGCTGACGCGACAGGGGCTGAAGCGCAGCCTACGCTGCCCGCCAATACAAGACCGCACAACGCAAATCCGATGTAACGCATAACCTCACCTTGCTCCTGCTTAATTGAATGAGCTGAGGATATTACACGCCGACGCATCCTATCGTTTGCGCGCGCCCAGCACGTCGCCTGTAACCAGCCGCCTGTCGAAACCTAAGAACCTGTTCTAACGCGACTGTGCCAAAAGCAACTCGTGCTCGCTCAAATAGCGCCACTGCCCAGGCAACAAATCTTCCGGCAAGGCCAAACCGCCGATCTGAGAGCGATGCAAGCGCTCCACCCGATTACTCACTGCGGCCAACATGCGTTTGACCTGGTGGTATTTGCCCATCGTCAAGGTCAGGCGCAGATGATGGGACGATACGCACTCGGCGGCGGCGGCCTTGACCGGCTCAGGGTCGTCATCCAGCACCACGCCGACCAAAAGTTGCTGCACCTGGTTTTCAGTCAGCGGATGCTTGGTCGTCACCTCATAGACTTTGGCGACATGCTTTTTCGGCGAGCTCATACGGTGAATAAACTGACCGTCGTCGCTCAACAGCAACAGTCCTGTCGTGTCCTGATCCAGACGCCCCACCGCCTGCACGCCCAAAGCCCCGCCTTTGTGAGGGCGCTGGCGCAACGGCGCGGGCAACAAACTATAAACGCTGGGGTGCGCCGAAGGCTTTTGCGAACACTCCGTGCCCGCCGGCTTGTGCAACATGATGTACGCCTTCAGATGGCACTCCCACTCCTGCCCCAGTACGCGCAGGCGCCCCCCCTCAGACGGAAAGTCGCCCGCGACAGAAGCATCTGCCTCGGCAACCTGCCAGGCTCCAGAAGCATCCAGAACCTCAACCGCACCTGCGGCAATCAGTCCCGCACAGCTGCGGCGCGTGCCAAAGCCCTGGGCGTACAGAATGTCTTCCAGGTGCATCCGACTACTCATCCATCCCCAACTCTTTCATCTTGCGCGCCAGCGTGTTGCGCCCCCAGCCAAGCACCATGGCGGCATCCTGCTTCAGGCCGTGGGTATGCGCCATGGCCGCTTCGATCATGACGCGCTCAAAGATC
>CALKWL010000388.1 GCA_938004235.1 uncultured Gammaproteobacteria bacterium | reverse complement strand
AGATTGACTGACGTGACTGGAGTTCAGACGTGTGCTCTTCCGATCTGGATGAACATATCAAGAAAACCGACGTTTGCTTTCATGGGCTAGCTCCTGTGAGGGGGTGAGTGAAATAACACAGCTTGATTCTATAACGCCTTTATCTATGGAGATAAAACTTTTTGTATGGGGTCTGCGTCGGCGTTTATTGAATGCTTTGGGCTATCATTCCGCCCACTTTGAATGTAGCAGGTTGCCCCATGTTTCGCCCTTTTGAGTTTTTCGTGGGTTTGCGCTACACGCGATCCAAACGACGTAATCATTTTATTTCTTTTATTTCAATGACTTCAATGCTTGGGATTGCGGTCGGCGTCACAGCGCTTATTACCGTGCTCTCGGTGATGAATGGCTTCGAGAAGGAGTTGCGCGACCGTATTCTTGGCATGGCTTCGCATCTGACCATTACGGGTGCGGGTGAGCGTTTGCAGGACTGGCCGGCGGTGGTCAAGGCTGTGGAGCCTGTGCCGGGAGTGCTGGCGGCCGCGCCGTTTACCCAGGCGGAGGCCATGCTCTCCCTGCCTTCGGCAGTGAGCGGCGCCGTGGTGCGCGGCGTGGAACCGGAGCTGGAAGGCAAGGTGACTGATCTTGGTCAGCATATGCAGGTCGGTCGGCTGGATGATCTGCGCGCGGGCGAGTTCGGCATCATCCTCGGGCGTGAACTGGCTTCCGCGCTTGGCGTGGGCGTGGGCGATCCGCTGATGCTGATTACTTCCAATGTCGCGGTCACGCCGGTGGGCGCTCTGTTGCGTGAGAAGCGCTTTACCGTGGTCGGTATTTTTGAAGTCGGCATGTACGAGTTCGATCGGGGGACGGCGCTGATTCACCTGAGTGATGCGCAAAAGCTGTTTCGTCTGGAATCGGCAGTCAATGGCGTGCGCCTGAAACTGGCCGATATGTTTGCCGCGCCGCGTCTGGGACGTGAAATGGCGGCAGATTTGGGGACAGGGTATTTCGTTGGCGACTGGACGCAGCGCAATGCGAATTTTTTCCGTGCCATCAAGACCGAACGTACGGTGATGTTTATCATCCTCGCGCTGATTGTGGCGGTGGCGGCGTTCAATATCGTCTCCACGCTGGTGATGGTGGTCACCGACAAACAGGCAGACATTGCCATTTTGCGCACGCTGGGCGCCTCGCAGGGTTCGATCATGCTGATTTTTATGGTACAGGGCACGCTGATCGGTCTGATCGGCATGTTGATGGGTCTGGCGGGCGGTCTGGGTCTGGCGCTGAATGTGGAAACCCTGGTGCCCTGGCTGGAGCATACCTTCAACGTTACTTTCCTGCCGGCGGATGTGTATTACATCAGTGAGCTGCCTTCCGATGTTCATGCCGCTGATGTGGTGCGCGTGGCGGTGCTGTCATTTGGTCTGTCAGTATTGGCGACGATTTATCCGGCCTGGCGCGCGTCGCGTACCCAGCCGGTGGAGGCGCTGCGCTATGAGTGAGGTTAATGTAAATCAGGCGGTGATTCGCTGTGTGGGCGTGGGCAAAACCTATGCTGAGGGCAAGCTCAAGGTCGAAGTCTTGCGCGGCATTGATCTTGAAATCGCAGTGGGGGAGCGGGTGGCGATTGTCGGTTCGTCCGGGGCGGGCAAGAGTAGCCTGTTGCAGTTGATGGGAGGGCTGGACGTGCCGAGCGTGGGCGAGGTCTGGGTGGACGGGCGGCACCTTGCGCGCCTCTCGGAAACGGCGCGTGGACGTTTGCGTAATCAGAGCGTGGGGTTTGTGTACCAGTTTCATCATCTGCTGGGCGAATTCACCGCACTGGAAAATGTGGCCATGCCGCTTTTAATCCGTGGGTTATCGGTACACGAGGCGCGCGACCAGGCCAGTGCCATGCTAGAGCGCGTCGGCCTGGGCAAGCGTCTGGAGCACAAGCCCGGCGAGCTTTCCGGCGGCGAGCGCCAACGTACGGCACTGGCGCGGGCGTTGGTTACGCGTCCCAAGGCAGTGCTGGCGGATGAGCCCACGGGCAACCTGGACTCACGCAATGCCGGGGCGATGTTTGATTTGTTGATGGAACTGAACGCCGAACAGGGTACGGCCTTGGTGGTGGTGACGCATGATCTTGCCTTGGCTTCGCGCATGGCGCGTGTGCTGCATATGCGTGATGGGATGATTGTTGAGGCTGAATGAGTGGGTGTTTATTAAACGAAGGTTTGATGGATGACGTGTGCCAAATCCGCGCCGTTGGCGCAAGAGTCCATCAAACCTTCATTTGGTAAACATCCATAAACAAGCACACACAAAAAACCCGCCTGGCGGCGGGTTGTGTAACGTTGGTGAGAGGGAGGAATCAGTCACACCGCCCCATGCCAGTAATGAAATACCCCGAATCTACATAGATGTTCTCCCCGGTAATGCCGCGCGCCAGGGGCGAACCGAGGAATGCGGCGGTGTTGCCGACATCATCGATGCTCACATTGCGGCGCAGCGGGGCGTTTTTCTCCACATAGTCGAGGAACATCTTGAACTCGCCGATGCCGGAAGCGGCCAGAGTCTTGATCGGGCCAGCAGAGATAGAGTTTACGCGGATATTGTCCACACCCATGCTGGCGGCCATATAGCGCACGCTGGCCTCCAGTGCGGCCTTGGCCACGCCCATGACGTTGTAGTTGGGCATGGCGCGCTCGGCGCCGAGGTAGGAAAGGGTGAGGATGGAGGCGTCTTCGCGATTCTTCATCATCGGGCGCAGCACCTTGGCCATGGCGGTCAGGCTCCAGGCGCTGATGTCGTGGGCGATGCGGAATCCTTCACGGGTGGTGTTGTCGACGTAGTCGCCGGCGAGCTGCTCCTTGGGGGCGAAGGCGACGGCGTGAACGAGGATGTCAAAGCCGTCCCAGTGTTGCGCCAGCAGGCCGGGCAGAGCATCAATCTGCGCATCGTCACTCACGTCGAGCGGCAGGACGATGTTGGAGCCAAATTCGGCTGCGACTTTTTCCACGCGCTCCTTGAAGCGGTCGTTGATGTAGGTGAAGGCCAGCTCGGCGCCCTGGCGGTGCATGGCGCTGGCGATGCCGTATGCAATCGAACGTTCGTTGGCGATGCCGACAATCAGCGCGCGTTTTCCGGTGAGAAAGCCCATGCGGTCACTCCTTGGTCTGTGTTTTAATCGCGGCATGATAACACTCCGTTCAAAAAATCATTTTTTCAGCAGTGTGGCACTGTGCCTTGTCATGCTTTTTTCCGCGCCGCTGCGTGCCGAACCAGCCCTGGCTTTGGGCTATACGCCGGCCTACCCGCCGGATTTCAAACATTTCAATTATGTCAATCCCATGGCTCCAAAAGGCGGGGCGCTGGGCATGTCGGCATTCGGCAGTTTTGACTCGCTCAATCCTTTTTTGCTCAAGGGGCTGCCCGCGGCGGGTTTGGGCGGACTGGTGTTTGAAACCTTGCTGGAAAAAAGTTGGGACGAACCGTTTTCCATGTACGGGCTATTGGCGGAGGATGTAAAGCTTGCCCAGGATGGCTTGTCCGTGATGTTTCGACTGCATTCGCAGGCGCGTTTTTCCGATGGCTCACGGGTGACGGCTCAGGATGTGCTGTTTTCTTTCGATGCTTTGCGCTCAGCCAAGGCGCACCCGCAATACCGCATGTATTGGGCTGATGTCGAGCGCGCCGAGATGGTGGATGAGCGCAGCGTGCGCTTTGTCTTCAAAAAGCCGAACCCGGAGCTGCATCTGATTTTGGGCGAGATGCCCGTACTGTCAAAGCACTGGGCGGCGGGACGCGCCTTTGATGAACTGGCGCGAGTGAAGCCCATCGGCAGCGGGCCGTATATTCTGGAATCATACGATTGGGGCAAGCAGGTGGAGTACCGGCGTAATCCGGATTATTGGGCAAAAGATTTGCCGGTGCGGCGCGGTATGTTTAATTTCGACCAAATCAGCTTCAAGTATTACAAGGATCGCACGGTGTCCCTGGAGGCGTTCAAAGCAGGGGAGTTTGATTTTTTTTATGAAAATCACTCCAAGCGTTGGGCGCGCGATCATGCAGGTTTGAATTATGCCAATGGAAAAATCATCAAGACGACCATTGCGCACAGCAATAATGCCGGTATGCAGGGGATTGTCTTCAACACGCGCCGCCCGCTGTTGCAGGATCGGCGCGTACGCCAGGCGCTGGGTCTGGCGATGGATTTTGAATGGTCAAACCGTAATCTTTTCTACGGTCAATATACGCGTTGCGACAGTTTTTTCAGCAATAGCGAACTGGCGGCGCGCGGTTTGCCTTCAGCCGCAGAGCTGAAATTACTGGAGCCTTTCCGCGATCAGTTGCCGCCCGAAGTATTCACGCAGGTTTACCGCCCGCCGTCGGCTGAAAACTCACAGGCTCTGCGCGCCAATCTTGTTCAGGCTAAAAACCTTCTTGCTGAGGCGGGGTGGACGATTCACGACGGCATTTTGAAAAGCAAGGATGGTCAGGTTTTTGAATTCGAGATCCTCCTTGGACAAAAAGGTTTTGAGCGCATTATGGCGCCTTATGTTTACAACCTGCGTAAACTGGGCGTGCAGGCCAGTTACCGCACCATCGATGCCGCACTTTATCAGCGTCGCGTGGATACTTTTGATTTTGACGCCGTGATTGAGGTTTTTGGCGCGTCGCAGTCGCCGGGGAATGAATTGTTCAATATGTTTCACTCATCCAGCGCGAAGCAGGAAGGCTCGGGAAATGCCATGGGGGTTTCCAGCCCGGTGGTTGATGCTCTGGTGGAAAAAATTGTTTATGCCCAAAGCCGCGAACAATTGATTACCGCTACCCATGCGTTGGATCGGGTCTTGCTCTGGGGTTATTACCTGGTTCCGAACTGGTATATTGCCAATCATCGGATTGCCTACTGGGATTATTTTGATTATCCAAAAAATTTTCCCTTGTATTTTGAGGCTGATCCCTGGGTGTTGAAAACATGGTGGCGTAAGTCATGAGCGCGAATACGGGCGTGCATCCATGCTTGCAGTGCGGTGCCTGCTGCTCCACGTTTCGCGTGAGTTTTTACTGGACGGAGTCCGAGCCTGCTGCGGGTGGAGTCGTGCCTGCGGAGCTGACGGAGAAGCTCAATGACTTTCGTGCGGTCATGAAAGGCACAAACCGCCCCGACCCGCGCTGTATTGCGCTCGAAGGCGAAGTGGGCGGTTATACGCCTTGCACTATTTACACAAATCGACCTACGCCCTGCCGTGAATTTCTGATGGCGCTGGACGATCCCGAACTGGATTCCGCCTGTGATCGTGCGCGGGAAAAACATGGTTTGCCCCGCTTGAAACCCTGGCCAAAGGATGTTGCATGAGCGCCTATATTCTCAAACGCCTGCTATTGATGGTTCCAACCCTGTTCGGGGTTTTGCTGATTACGTTTTTAGTGACCCAGTTTGTCCCCGGCGGGCCGGTGGAGCAGCTGGTTCACCAGTTGCAGCATGGCGGGCGTGACGGCGGCGAGGCGAGCGCGGGCGCCGAGGGCATGTATCGCGGCGCGCAAGGCCTGGATGAGGAGCGCCTAGCCGAAATTCGCGCTTTTTACGGCTTCGATAAACCGGCATGGGAGCGTTTTTTGAATATGCTCGGTAATTACCTGAGCTTCAATCTTGGCGACAGTTATTTTCAGCATCAAAGCGTGCTGGGTTTGATGGCGGAAAAGCTTCCAGTATCCATCAGCCTAGGGATGTGGACGTTTCTTTTGACCTACCTTGTGAGTATCCCGCTTGGAGTGCGTAAGGCGGTGCGTGATGGTACGCCTTTTGATGTCTGGACAACGACGGTTTTGTTGGTTGGCTATGCTATCCCCGGATTTGTTTTGGGTTTGCTGCTCCTGGTTTTATTTGGCGGAGGGAGCTTTCTGGATGTTTTTCCCCTGCGTGGTCTGACCTCGGATAATTGGGATGAATTGTCTTGGTCTGCGCGTATTGTCGATTATCTGTGGCACATGATTTTGCCGGTTACAGCCATGGTGGTCGGGCAGTTTGCTGTCATGACGCTGCTGACCAAAAACAGTTTTCTTGAAGAGATTCGAAAACAGTATGTTTTGACCGCACGCGCCAAAGGACTGGCAGAAAAGCAGATTTTGTACGGGCATGTGTTCAGAAATGCGGTTATTCCCCTGGTAACCGGCTTTCCCGCGGCATTTATTGGCGCCTTTTTTACCGGAAGCTTGTTGATTGAGACCCTGTTTTCGTTGGACGGCTTGGGTTTGCTTTCCTATGAGGCGGTTTTGCAGCGTGATTATCCAGTGGTGCTGGGCACGCTTTACATTTACACCTTGTTGGGCTTGGTCGCCAAGTTGCTGACGGACTTGAGTTATGCCTGGGTTGATCCGCGCATTCAGTTCGATGCGCTTGCGCGATGAGCGTAAGCAATAAGAAAGGGAAGCCAAAAGGCCTCCCCAGTTTGAGTCAGGCGGTGAAGCCGTTGCGGCTAGGCTTATTTCTTGGCCGCTGGCTCCATGACCAAGCCTGTCGCCTCGGTGAACACAACATCAACCTGGTCGCCCACTTTAAGGGTATGCAGCAACTCTTTGCCCGCCGCTGTTTTGGCGGTAGTCGAGCGCACTTCACCATCGGGCAGGGTGAATTTTACGAAGTCCTTTTTCATATCCAGCGCCTGGATGGTGACGGTGGTGGTGATGCGACGACCCGTGGCCACGCCGGGTTGGCTGCCTTGGGGCGCCAGTGCAACGCCTGCTTCAACCTCGTTGCGTTTGACCAGGGTTTTTTTCGGGCGAACCTCCATCAAAAGCGCTTGCATCATGCGCACATTCAGGGTGTCACCCACCTTGATTTGGGCAAAGTTGCGAATCTCAGGACCTGCAACGACGGTGGTGATTTCACCTTCCTGGTTGCGTAAATCAACTTCGCGGGTCGTGGGGTCAACCGCAGTGACAACGGCCAAAGGAATTTCAACAGCATCGACAATGACGGTCGGCGCATTGGATGCGGTTTCGGCAAGGCTCATAGGGCTATTAAGGCTCAGGCCAAGAGCCAGCATGGCGAAGGTGAGTTGGGTGAGTTTCATGAGTGCAATGTCCTTGGTTGGTGGTGTAATCCCGTGTGAATCTAGCAGTTTTTTAGGGAGTGGTGAGCACAATGGCGAAAAATTTTACGGCAAATGCCTCGATGGAGCGCGGCGTGACCCCAGGAGGACGTGCCTGGTTGCGTTTCAGAAGTCACCGGCGCGCATGGTGGAGTTTGTGGCTTTTTACATTGCTGTTCGTCCTGAGCCTTATGGCCGAGTTTCTTGCCAATGACAAGCCGCTGCTGGTGAGTTACCAGGGTGAACTGTACATGCCGTTCTTGCATGATTATCCGGAAACTCATTTTGGCGGTGAGCTGGCAACCCCGGCGGATTATCATGACCCCTTTGTGATTCAGCGTCTTACTGAGCATGGCAACTGGATGCTGCGTGCGCCTATCCCTTATAGCTATAACTCGATCAACTACTATGCCGCTCAACCTAATCCCGCGCCGCCGGATGCGCAACACTGGTTAGGCACTGATGACCGGGGGCGCGATGTGATGGCGCGTCTGATTTATGGCTTCCGCATTTCCGTATTATTCGGTCTTGCCTTGACGGCAGTCGGCCTGGTTTTGGGTTTGCTCACTGGTGCATTGCAGGGTTATCTCGGTGGTCGTTTTGATTTGGCGTTTCAACGCTTTATCGAAGTATGGGGCTCTATGCCCGAGTTGTATCTTCTGATTATTTTCAGCTCGATATTTACGCCGAATATTTGGTTGCTACTAATTTTATTGTCCCTGTTCGGCTGGATGGGGCTGTCAGATTATGTGCGCGCCGAGTTTCTGCGCGGGCGCAATCTGGATTATGTAACAGCGGCGCGCGCCTTAGGCGTTGCGGATCGCTCGATCATGTGGCGGCATTTAATGCCGAACGCCATGACCCCGGTACTGACCTTCCTGCCGTTTCGTCTGTCCGGCGCCATTCTCGCCCTGACCAGTCTGGACTTTCTGGGCTTGGGGGTGCCGCCGACAACGCCTAGCCTTGGCGAGATTCTTTCTCAAGGCAAGGAGAATATCGACGCCTGGTGGTTATCGCTGTCCGCCTTCGGCGTGCTGGTTGGCTTGCTGGTGCTGCTGATTTTTATCGGTGAAGGTCTGCGTGAGGCGTTTGATACGCGCAAGGGCTGATTCCAAGCAGCATCGTTGTGAGCTTTTGAGTTAGGGCTTGTGACGCAAACTGCGTGATATGCCACATTCTATCCGTGTCATTTGGCCTGTTTATTCTTGAGAAAGCGGATTTTATCTTTGTAAATCAATAGGACGTGTACTGGCATTGTCTTTGCTTATGAGGTCAAAGTACGGTCTATGACCGACATTTAATCATGAGCTAAGGAGCCAAGCTATGGATCTTATTGGTCTTTACCCGATGTGGTATGAACCGGGAATCGGCAGCGGCTGGGTGGTGGGGTTTATTGCCACGATCCACGTGCTTTTTTCGCATGTCTCAGTAGGGGCGGCGGTTTTCTTTATGGTGCTGGCCACCATTGCTTACCGACAAAACAGGCCAGAACTTCTTGATTTTATCAAGCGTTACGGTATTTTTCTTTTGGTGTTTTCCTACATTCTCGGGTCGATCAACGGGCCGGGTATCTGGTATTCGACGACAGTCGCCAGCCCTCGGGGTATTTCATCTCTGATTCACAGCTTCGTCTGGAAATGGGCGACGGAGTGGGTCTTCTTCGTCATTGAAGTGATCGGGGTGTATATGGTGACTTACCTGGTAGGCAAGGTTGACCAGAAAACACATCTGAAGTTGACGATCATTCTTGGCTTGGCTTCCTATACCACGATGCTGATTATTCTTGGTATTTTGAGTTTCATGATGTGGCCAGGAAAAGAGGAGTGGTTTACCGAGGGCGGTTACCTTTTGGGCTTCTACGGTGATAACACCTTTGCCCAGTTGGCGATGCGTACAGCCTTTATGTTCGCCATGACCGCCGTGGTGGGAAGCATCGTGACCGCCGGATTCAAGGATCAGGCTTTCCGTGCGCTTATTAACCGTTGGCTGGCCGGCTTTGGTATCGCCGGTACGCTGGCGGGGGCGGCGCTGTTCTATTGGTATCTGAACACATTGCCGGAATACTCGCATCTGATTATGGAGAATCGTTTGCCGGCATGGTTTGCGCCGAGCCTGTATTCAATTCTCGCAGGCATGTTGGTGTATTTCCTGATGATGTTGGCAACCCCTCGCGTGATTACGACATGGGTCGCTTCCACAGCGACGGTGGCGCTGGTGGTTTTCGGCTTGTGGCCGGAGGAAGTTGCACGTGAGTCCATTCGCAAACCCTATGTTTCCGGGCAGTATGTCTATTCCAATCAGGTGATTGCACGTGATGTTCCGGGTATGAATATCAAGAGTGAAATCCCCACAATTGAGGCGCATGGTTTGCTCAGAACCCAGGTCTTCATGCCGGAAAACCTGCGCACAGTGACCTCTGACAATATGTTGCAGGTTGGGCAGGCCTTGACGACGCAAATGTGCTCCAACTGCCACTCACTTTCTCAAACAGGGATTAGGCCGATCGGTCGTTATATTGGCGATAACACGGACATTCCTTCGATCAAGACCTACCTGCAAGCGGCCTTGTCCACGGGAAATACCTTGTACATGCCGAAGATACCTTTGCAGGATGATGAAGCTGAAGCGATTGCAGTGTATTTGTCCTTCCTAAACAACCCGTCTTCGGCTCAAGCCTATGTCGCTCGCAAAGGCGCGCTGGCTCAGGCCTCGATCAAGGAGTAACTCATGGACGCACAAGCTTTATATGCCCTGCGTGATGTAGCCGGGGTTCCTACCCATCCGGTTGTATTTTTGATTCTAGGTGTCGTGACCTTTGCATTGCATATCGCTGCGGTGCAAATCATGCTCGGTGCTTCCGGCTTGACCCTTTGGGGTGCTTTTAGTCAGGACTTCAACAAACGTCGATTGGCACAGTCGATGGTAATGGTGTCCAAGGTTATGTTGTCTGTGGCCATCGTGATCGGCGTGGCTCCCCTGCTGTTTGTTCAGGTCACGTATGACCCATTTTGGTACACCAGTAATGTACTTTCTGCGTGGTGGGTTATTGGGTTTTTGGTTTTTCTGACCGTAGGCGCTTTGCTCTGGTTTTTCTTTAATGCAAAGAACCACCAGCTCACCACGGAGAAAACCTTTTGCCCGGGCTCGGCCATTCTTGCGGTGGTGTTATTTCTGGTCGTCGGCTTCATCATGCACGTGCTGACCAATCAGATGCTTTCGCCGGAAAAGTGGATGCAGTGGTATGCGCCCAACGGGGTGATTGATACCTCTGGTCGTGGGATTCACGACTTTAACTTGGCGCGTTTCCTGTTCTTTATCATCCTGAGCGTGCCGGTGATCGGCGCCGTTCTGGTTGGTTATCGCCGTTTCTATATGCCAAGACTGGCGGATAAATCGCTGGATATGACCCAGGCGTATCTGGATTGGGTTGGAAATCTTGGGCAGAACCTGATTGTTTTTGGCGGCGTGCTCAGCGTGGCTGTCGGCGCCTGGTGGATGCTGACCCTTCCGGAAAATCAGGCAAGTTTTGCTCTATCTCCGTGGGTATTCCTGTCTTTGGCTTTGCTTCTGGCATTCGTTGCTTTCGCTTTTTGGGTGCGTGTGGGCAAGATGGATACATTGTGGGCTTATGTCGTACTGCCTGTCGGTGCTGTTGCGCTGATTATGGTGGCGGCGGCACGTGAAATTCTGCGCTATCACGTGCTTATGGGCGCGCATGGTTATGATGTATTCGCCTATCCAATTCATATGGATTGGTACAGCACCATCATGTTCTTTGCGACATTCCTGATTGTTGGCGGCGGTGTTTTGGCTTATATGCTCACTGTGGCCTGGAAGGCTGGGCAGACGGAAGGTGTTTATACTCCAGGTCCGATTATTTCGCGCATGGGGGATATTGGTATTGCCCTGATCGCATTGTGGATTGTGCAGTATTTCGCAATCGGTCTTTATGTCTGGTTAACCTAAGCGATTCCTGATTTTGAAAACGACGTGGCCCGGGCATAAATTAATGCCCGGGCGGTGCAAAGGACATACCTATGTTAAAAAAAATCTCAATGCTGGCGGTTTATATGCTGGTTTCTGTGCCATTGCATGCCGCAGACGCTCCGGCGACCCAAGTTTCTTCCGGTGCCCAGCCCAGTGGTGAAATGATGGGGAATACTTGTGCAGGTTGCCATGGGACACATGGACGTATCCATGGCGAAGCATTTATGCCCTTGGCTGGTATGCCAGAAGCCAAGTTCATTCGCGCGATGGAAGACTTTCGCAGCGGCGCGCGTCCTGCGACCCTGATGG
>CALKWL010000387.1 GCA_938004235.1 uncultured Gammaproteobacteria bacterium | reverse complement strand
GGCGCCGGCATCAACGAACTTGAGCAGGCGCAGTACGCCGTCGGCATCGCCATCAAAGATGACATTCTTGGTAAACACAAGGAAGTGATCGAAAGCCTGCCGAGCCTTTTCACTTCAACCGTCGACGACTTTTTTGTTGAGTGCGAGGCTGAAGGCGACAACAGAAACACTTTCTTGAAGGTGTTTCTTGGCGACTATTATCCGGCGTGGCCGGATCGTTATCACCAGTCTGTGAAGATTTACCCCAAGAACAGCAAGCTGATCGCGGCCTATCGCGAAGCGACCGACAAGCTGAACAAAGCTAATGAACGCATCAACGAGGCGTATTATGAAGCAAAGCATCTGCTGTCAGGCGTTTCGACCACCAAGAAACTGCTGGAAATCTGGCCGGAAGCCGAGAAGTACCTCGACAAAGAGGACGTGGTGACAAATCTGCCGATGGTTCAGGCGGACACGCTGCGCTGCAAGATCGACCGCGCCCTGGGCGCAGACAAGGACTGCGGGGAGAAGGCTGCATGATCACGATGAAAAGAACAGACCACAGTTATCGCTTTCTAGAGCGATGGGACCCACACTTTCGTTGGGATACGCCGAAGACGCTGTGCGTGTGGTATCGGAGAGTTGCAGCCCTGAGTGTCTTTTTGACCGCTATGGGGGTGGTCAGTGGGGTGGCTGTCGGGTTTGTTGTACTGTATCCATTGATTGGGCTCGTATTGACGATGACAGGGCTGCACGTCACGCTCGGAATGACAGCGGGCATGGTGTTTTGGGCAGTCATCCTCAGCGTTGCCGCGCTGATTGGATTGGTAATTCTACTGTCAAGACGTACAGCCAAAGCACTGGGTGCAGCACAAGACGGCAGCGTGCTTGCGACGATTGTGGAAGTGGGGCGTGGGGTTAAAAACCGCTATTGCCCGATGATCCGCGTCGAGGATTAAGCCATGAGGTCACTGACAATCCCGCTGATGATGATTCATGTGTGGCTATTGCACACAGGCATCGAACTCTATCGGGCAGACAATGCGCCAATGACAGCGTTCGTTGCGACTAACGTTGGCTTGTTGCTCATGCACACGTACCTGCTGTTCACCCACAAAGACAAATCGACGGCGTAGCGACGGGTAACGCAGCGGAGCTTATTGTTCCGCCGCGCTACTCACGACATACTTACTCAATCAAACAACAAACAGGAGACGCAAATGCCGCTTAATGAAGAAAATCGCCTTGATTACTGGAGCAACGATCAGGTGCGATGTCCGCACTGTGACTGCGAGTTCGAACCTGGGCAGGAGGACATGTATGACCTGTACGAAGAGGAAACCCATGAAGTCGAGTGTCCCGTCTGCAATCGCGAGTTTCTGGTAAACATAAACACGGCGATCATATTCAAGTATTCGACCGACGATCAGGAAGTCGAGATTGGCTATGAGGTGAAATAATGACCAGCAGAGTGGTCATAAGTAGCAACCGTGACCATTCTGCTGGTCACCTCTTGGCGTACCCTGATGATGTACGCCAAAGAGCTAGGACAAGCGGAGCTGTCCGGAGACTCTGGAAGGATCGCAGAGGCTAAGCGGAGGCATGACGATTACCGCGACTTATGTCTGCAAGCTGATCAGATTGATCATTCCGGACATAAACGGAGGGAAACGAAGATGACAAGCTGGCTTAAAAGGATCGCCAATAGATTTACGCGACGCACCGTCAACAAGTCCAATTGCCCAAGCACACATGTGCCTCATGAAGCAATTGCCCTAATGAAGCGTTACTCCCTGGACGAACTCTCGGTCGAGGATTCATTCGAACACGAAACGGTTATTAATATTAAAAGGCTATCTCACGACTACACACGGGGGTTTCCGTACAAAATTGCTCGATGGCGAGTTGGTCAACGCCGCTTTTCTGTGCTGATGAAGCCGCGCCTACGCAGAGAACAGGCATATATTGCAGGGCTGTATATGTCGGTTTATCGCGAGGACGAGCGAGCAATGCTTGAAGAGTTAATGTCCCATATCGAAGAATCGCTGGAGGTACAAGAATGAAGTGTAAAGACTGTCATCACTGGGTCAACTACGGAACCG
>CALKWL010000386.1 GCA_938004235.1 uncultured Gammaproteobacteria bacterium | reverse complement strand
GATTGACTGACGTGACTGGAGTTCAGACGTGTGCTCTTCCGATCTGCTGAATACCTTCATGAACGCATTTACGTCAAGTGATTGGACGGCTTATCCCTTTGCCAGTCAAAACAAAAAGGATTTTTTCAATCTGCTGGACGTGTATCTGGACGCCGTGTTTTTTGCGCGTCTCGATGCTTTGGATTTTGCTCAGGAAGGCCATCGGGTGGAGTTTGCGCAAGCCGATAATCCGGATAGTGATCTGGTGTTCAAAGGCGTGGTTTTCAATGAAATGAAAGGCGCCATGAGCAATCCGGTCAGCGTGTTGTGGCAAACCCTTACCAAGCATGTTTACCCCACGGTGACTTATCACCATAACTCCGGCGGCGATCCGGAAGCCATTCCTGATTTAACCCATGAGCAGTTGGTGGCGTTTTACAAGCGTCATTATCATCCCTCGAATGCGGTATTCATGACCTATGGCGATATGGTGCTGACCGAGGTGCAGGAGATGATTCACGCACGCGCGCTGTCGCGTTTTGCACGCATTGATCCGCATACCGATGTGCCCGCCGAGCAGCGCTTGACCCAGCCTTTGGCAGTGAGTGAGCCTTATGCGGCGGAAGGTGATACCGCAGATAAAACCCACATCGTGCTCGGCTGGTTGATGGGTGAAAACACCGATCTGGAAGGCTTGCTGGAGGCGCAGTTGTTGTCCGGCGTGTTACTTTCCAACTCGGCCTCGCCGCTGATGCTGGCGCTGGAAACCACCAAGCTTGGCAATGCGCCGTCGCCGCTGTGCGGCCTGGAGGATTCGCAGCGCGAGATGCTGTTTGCCGCCGGGGTGGAGGGGTCGAATCCAGAACATGCCGGAGCCGTCGAGCAGATGATTCTGGATGTGCTGAACGATGTGGCTGAAAACGGCGTGCCGCTGGAGATGGTCGAGGCGGTACTGCATCAATTGGAGCTGTCGCAGCGTGAGATCAGCGGAAGCTCCTATCCGTATGGGCTGCAACTGATTTTGCACGCGCTGCCTGCGGCGATTCATGGCGGCGATCCAGTGGCCTTGCTGGATCTGGAGCCGGTACTGGCGCGCCTGCGTGAGCGTGTGCAGAATCCGGAGTACGTCAAAACTCTGGTGCGTCGCCTGTTGCTGGACAATCCGCATCGCGTGCGCCTGGCGTTGGTGCCGGATACCGGATTGGCTGCGAGCAAGGTGGCGGCTGAGCTTGAGCGTTTGGCGGCAATGAAGGCCGCCATGAGTGCGGCGGACAGGCAGGCGACGGTCGAACTGGCGCAGGCGCTGTTGGAACGTCAGGCGCAGCAGGATGATCCGGATATTCTGCCCGAGGTAACGCGCGCCGATATTCCGCCAAGCCTGCATAGTCCTGCGGCGCATCATGTGGACGCCGCGCCGCGTCGCAGCACCTGGTTCGATGCCAGCACCAATGGTTTGGTGTACAGCCAGGTGGTCATGCCCCTGCCGGCGTTGTCCGAAATCGAGCTGGAGCTGTTGCCCTTTGTCACGGGCATGATGGCTGAGCTGGGCGCGGGCGAGCATGATTATCTGACGATGCAGCAGCGCCAGTCGGCGGTGACCGGCGGTATTCATGCCTATGCTTCGGTGCGCGCGACGGTTGAAGATGAACAGCAGACCCATGCGCACCTGGTGCTGTCCGGCAAGGCGCTCGCCCGCCATGGCGCGGATGTGCAGGGCTTGATGCGCGAAACCCTAGAGAACGTGCGTTTTGATGAGCTGTCGCGCCTGCGCGAGCTGGTGGCGCAAACCCGTGCCGCACGCGAGCAGGGGGTGACGTCGGCGGGGCATAGTCATGCCATGGGCATTGCCGCCTCGCGTCTGTCGCCGGCGGCGGGTCTGTCCCACGCCTGGGGTGGTGTACTCGGTTTGCAACGTCTCAAGACGCTGGATGATGTGCTGGATGATGAGGTGGAGCTGGCAGGGTTTGCCGCGTGTCTGTCTGCCCTGCATGACAAATTGATTGCTACGCCGCGTGAGTGGTTGTTTGTGGCCGAGGCGCGCAATTTTGACGCACTGGCGGCGGCACAAGCGGCGACCTGGGGTGAGTCCTTGGGCGCGACGTCATGGTCGATGGCGCGTCCCTCCATGCGCGAGATCACCCGTGAGGCCTGGCTGACCAATACCCAGGTGCATTTCTGCGCCAAGGCCTATGCCGCCGTGCCGCTGGATCATGCCGATGCCGGGGCGTTGGCGCTGTTGGGCGCGTATTTGCGCAATGGCTACCTGCATCGCGCCATTCGTGAGCAGGGCGGCGCGTATGGCGGCGGTGCGAGCTACGATGCGGAATCGGCCAGCTTCCGCTTCTACTCTTACCGTGACCCGCGTCTGACTGAAACCCTGAATGATTTCGATCGAGCCGTGGACTGGCTGCACGGCGGCGGCCACACGGCGCAGGCTCTGGAAGAAGCCTTGTTGTCGGTGATTTCCAGCATTGATAAACCAAGCTCCCCGGCGGGTGAGGCCAAAAAAGTGTTTTACAGCGCGTTGCATGGCGTAACTCCAGAACGACGCACAGCTTACCGTGCGCGTTTGCTGGATGTGACGCTGGAGGATTTGCGGCGCGTCGCCGGCGCGTATCTGCGCCCTGAGTCGGCCAGTATTGGCGTGGTGACGCACGCGGGCGCACGCGCCGAGGTCGAAGGGTTGGGTTTGGCGATTCAGCAGGTATAGCAGGAAGCTGAAAAACTTATCCATGAGTTTTTCAGCCTGACCAGACCCGGGCTTGGTTTCGAAAAATCAATCACTTGCGTGATTAATTTGCGTGCGGGACATTTATGTCCCGCCTTATCAGGAGGCTGATAGGTCGAGTCCGGCGGGTTTGCGCCATCTACGCGTTCACGCCTGAGCTCGACATTAGCGAAGGTAAACAAAAAGCCCGGAGAATCCGGGCTTTTTTACAGACTGCGCAATCGGGTTATTTGCCTTGCAGCATATCGAAGTAGGCTGCAATACCTCCTTGCAGGAAGTAATACTCTGTCACGCCCTGGTCTTCCAGCAGGTATTGCAGGGGTTTGACCTGGAGTCCGGTTGCGTCATAGAAATACATCGGCTGATTGGCATTTTTGGCGGCGCTGATCTGCGTTTTCAGCTTGGCAATATCCAGACCCGTGCGTATCTCACGCCCCGGAAACAGAGAGATGCCTTCAACCTGGAAGCTGTCGCGTACATCAATGACGTAAGCGCCTGATTGCTCTTTTGCCCGTTTTACAAAGTCCTTGGGTGGCAAGGCGTGCGCCTTGAACTGGGCATCCTTGATGAGCGCTTTGGGGTCGAGCGGTTTATCGAGCAGCAAGGTCAGCTGCGGGTTTTTTTCCGCCCAGTCGGTAATGCCGCCATCGTAGGTAAGAACCGTACTCGTACCTGCCTTGGTCATGACCATGGCCGCCTCGTAGGCCTTGGCGCAGCGGTGTCCGTTGCAATAAAACACCGGAACCTTGTTGTTGCCCGAAGTCGCTTGTTTCACATTGGCGACAAACTTCTTGTCGGACAAAGGCAGATTAACGGCGTCCTTGATGTGCATGACCGAATACTCGAACGGCGAACGCACGTCAACGATCATGTATTCGCCCATTTTGTTCGTCAAATCAGCGGTTTCGATGATTTTGATTTCAGGAAACGATTTGCGCAACGGAAAGGCGTCAGCTTCATCGGCCAGCGCCAGGGCGCCGGGAACCATGGAGCCGAGAACAAGTGAAGCGGTTAAAACAAGAAAACGACGCTTGTGCATATGCGACTGCTCCTAGCTGTGTGTTGGTTCAATGTGGGACATGCTCATCGTATAGCTTATTTTGGATTTTTGGGCATGTAGTTGGCGTAAAAATACTACGAACCCTGTGAAACGACCGAGCCGAAAGCCTGCATGCGGGTGAGAATGTTCTTCGCCCAGCTCGTGTGCGTGCTGACTTCGCACATGCTGCCGCCATGCCCGAACACTGCGGGGCAGTTTTCTTGCAGAATCATTTGCGCGGCTTCCACGTCGTTGGGGCAGACGCGGTAGTGGCTCTCGATCAGCGGCACCTGATCGGGGTGGATGGCGGTCTTGCCGATCAGGCCGTGCAGCATGTCCTCACTGACTTCCTCGGCCAGCAGCTCGGGGCGATCCATGTGCTCGAACACCGGCGCGGTGAGGTGGAAACCGTGCGGGCGCATGGCGGTCACCAGGCGGGCGATGATGCCGCCGAGGGGAGTGCGGTAGATGGTGACATGGCGCGGGCGGCGGATGCCGAGCAGGGCAAGCAGGTCGTTGCCGCCGATGCGCAGGGCGAGAATGCGCGATTTGATGTGCGGCTCGCAGAGCTTCTTGCGCAACATGCGCATCTCGCGCTCGCAAAACACTTCATGGGTTTCCAGGGTCGGCATGATGAAGTGGCGGGTGTCGCGGATGGGTTCAAGATAGGCGTCGAGATTGTGCCGGGTCGCCTTGGGAATGACGAAGCCGTCGAGCTTTTCCGCGCCGGGCAGGGCGACGATGCGCTGCATGATTTCGGGATTGCGCACGCGCACGAAGCGCAGGGTGGGACGGTAGACGGGCATATGCAGCAGCGCCTGACGCAGGTTCTCCAGGGCGTGTTCCAGCTCGCGTTCGCCGACGGCGTCCTCGGTGCAGAAGATTACCGAGCGCAGCTGGGGCAGCTTGGCGCCTTCGGCGATCAGGCCCAGGTCGTGGCGGGTCGCGGGGACGTAGAGGGACGCGCCCAGACGCTCGGCCATCGGCTCGCGTCGGGCGGCAAAGTCGCTGGGGTCTTCATTCGGGTGCATGACGCAGCTCCTTGATAATCGCAATGGCCTGGTAGGGGCCGAGGTTGGCCGCGGCGACGATGGGGACGCCCCTTTCGGCGGCGAGCGCGCGCAAATGAGCGGTATCGCCGTCGTCGCCCGTGTTCAGGCCGGCATCTTCGCGCAGGATGAGCAGGCCGGGGTTGCGCCGCAGCAACACGCGCGTCGCTTCGCCGATGCCGGGTTTGATGAAGTTGGGGCTGCTGACGCCGTGTTCGTGCATGAGGTCGGCGATCAACCGCTCGACCGCCTGCCGCCGCGTTGTCGCGTCCGCGGGCGTTTCGGGCGGGGCGAGCGTGGGCATGCCTTGAGCCAGGGCTTCGGCGCGGCGACTAATGTCGTCGACGAAATCGCGTGAGACGTCCGCGCGCTCCAGTTCGTGAAAGTAGAGGCAGCCGTGGAAGTCCCCGTCGCCGATGGAGGCGTCGAGGATCGAGCGGCTGACCAGTCCCGAGACGGTGGCGTTGAGGATGCTGGACGGGATCAGGTAGTCGTCGCGGCTGGCGGCATGGGGCGTGACGCCGGCCAGGTAGATCGGAAGAGCGTCGTGTAGGGAAAGAGTGTAGATCTCGGTGGT
>CALKWL010000385.1 GCA_938004235.1 uncultured Gammaproteobacteria bacterium | reverse complement strand
CCACCGAGATCTACACTCTTTCCCTACACGACGCTCTTCCGATCTGTCGACGGCATCGAAGGCCCAGCAGCGCCGGATTTCGCTGCGCCCGTGGCCATCGTCGCAAGTTTCGTTCGTGGTTGTCGGGACGATTTCGCCACCCACGCCGGCCTGCGCGAGCAGGAAGGATTCGACGAGCTTGGGGTGATTGTCCTTGACGCACAGCACGTAGTCCGCGCCACGGTCGCGGATCGTGCGTGCAATGCTGGTCTGGGCACCCATCGCGTCGATCGTGACGACACAGCCTTCGAGCGCAAGTGTGGCCAGCAGCTCCGGGATGGCGGTGATCTCGTTGGACTTCTCGGCGGTCGCGGTCTGCCCGAGCACCAGCCCCATATCGGCGGCAAATGCGCTGACCAGATGCAAGGGCCTCGCCTCGGCTTTGGTCGTGCTGCGCCGGCTGGTCTTGCCGTCGATCGCAACCACGGTGTCGCCGTCCAGAGCAGGAATCAGCTGGCTGACCCAGCGCCGAAACGCGGCCTCGAATTCGCGCGGATCCAGGGCGGCGAACACGCGTCCGAACGTGTCGTGCGACGGGATGCCGTGCTCAAGCACCAGAAAACCTCGCAGCCAGTCGAGCCGCTCCTTCGCCCACGCCTCGATCTCCGAGAACTCGTCCGCGCTGCACAGCACGGCACATACCGCCACCGTGAGCAGTTCGGACAGATCGTGCCTGACCTGACGGGTGCTGCGTGGGTCGGAAATCGAGACGAACACCTGCGTGAGCGGCATCACTTCCCTCGTCGTCATGGGAACCCCAAAAGACGAGGAAACTACACAAAATCAGCGACTGTGAACAGGGGTTTCGTAAATGCATGACCGCAAACGTGATTTTGTACTTCACTATGTCAGGTAGGTGCGATAGCCCTGGGGTCGGGCCCAGTCAGTCAGGAATAGGAGGATCAAAGACGTGATCTCCAGCGATGGAGATGCCCCACCCCGAAACAAACTGGGCCCGTGCGAGAGTTTACGGACGCCGATTAAATTGGACGTTGGGCGTCGCGAGATGAGGAACATCCATGCACACTAACCGAGTGGTCACCCAATCGTATCCCGAGAATCTTGAAGGCGGCTTCATGGTTTGCGGCATCAATTATGGCTATTCGATCGATGACGAGAAAAGGGAAGGCGAGAGCGTCTCTGTTGAAATCGAACCTCCATCGTTTTTCTCAGATAATACGGTTAGAAAGAAAGATCGGTTCAAGAATAGAGTTTTGAAGTGGCTGAAAGGCTGGGGGCTAGAGCTTGTAGACACGCCTGGTAGCGAGAAGGCTTTTGAACGTTCATTTTTTCAGTGTAACTGGCTGGATTCTCAAACCCGAAGCACAAATAGTGATGAGCAGATTACAAATGACATGCTGGTCAACGAAGCCGACGGTTTTCTAAATTTGCTGGCGGAACGGAAGCCTTCTGTTATCTTCCTGTTTGGTGCGAAGCTGATCGAGGCGTTGAACGACGAGCAGGTCAGACCAAGAGTCATTGCGATTCTCGGGGAACGAACATCCCCGGAGAGCTATGCGGCGGACATCCAGGACTATCAGGGCAAGAAGTTTTCAGTGCGTGTGCAGCGGTTTGGGGAAACCGTCATCATCGCCTCGCCTCATCCTCAAGCTCAAGGCTTATCGGACGCATATATGGCAGCTATTAAGCTACCCATGTTCGCGATGGAGAAATTTTCTTGAGATCTATGCGCGCTGCTCAGTGCTTCATTGCGATCTGACGACATCATTCAGAACGCAAAGGAAGTTGTTGGGGGATTGTAATAGCCCTTATTTGTCATGATTTTAGGCACCGTCAAAGTCACTCGAGAAGCAACGTTCGCAGAATGAGTTGCGAATGCGCAGCGTGTTCGCAGAAGACACTATTAACCCGGCAATTAAATAGATTTTGATATAATTGCGGTATGGAAAAGATCGATGCCAGAAAGCTTCCGCGAGAAGCGCTCGAACACATTCGCCGCCAAGCGTTTGTCCTTCGCCAGCAGGGTTACTCGTGGGTGCATATTGCCGAGGTGGTTGGCGTCCATGTGGGTACGGTCCTGAAATGGGCTCGTCGCGCTGGGGCGAGTGGTGTCGATGCAGTCATCCAAGGCGGGCAGCGGGGCCGACGACACGGTTCGGGTCGCACGCTGACGCTGGTTCAGGAAGAGCAATTGAGACTGAAGATCATCGGTTCGAACCCTGCACAACTGAAGCTTGAGTTTGCGCTGTGGAATCGACGTGCCGTCATGCTCGCTGTCAAGGAACTGTTCGGAATCGAGATGCCGATTCGCACCGTGGGCGAGTACCTTCGTCGCTGGGGTTTCACGCCGCAGCGCCCGGTCAAGCGCGCCCTTGAGCAGAATCCGGATCTGTTCAACGCTTGGTACAAGGAGACGTATCCGATGATCGCCGCGCGTGCAAAAGCCGAGGATGCCGAGATCTACTGGGGTGATGAGACCGCGATCCGCCAGGACTCGCACTGGGTACGCGGCTACTCGATGGCCGGGGTGACTCCGGAGCTTCGACTCCCGGCGGGGCGCCATGGATCGACCTCCATGATCTCGGCCATTACGAATCAGGGGCTGGTGCGTTTCTCGTTCTTCGAGGGCGCGATCGACGCCGATCGTTTCATCGTCTTTCTGAAGGATCTGATCCAGGATGCACAGCGCAAGGTGTTCCTGGTCGTCGACAACTTGCGAGTGCATCGCGCCAAGCGGGTGACCGAGTGGGTGGCGCAGAACGCGGAGAAGATCGAGTTGTTCTACCTTCCGCCGTACGCACCTGAGCTCAATCCCGACGAATATCTCAACCGCGACCTGAAGACGACGATTCGTTCTGGTCCAATCGCGAAGACGGCCACCGCACTGCTTGAGAAAGCGCGCAACTGCATGAAGCGCATCGCAGCGATGCCGGATCGGGTGAAGTCGTATTTCAAGCATGAGTATGTGCGGTACGCGTCGTGAATTGCCTATTTGATTGCCGGGTTAATAGTAGATGCGCATCTGCCGCGCCAGCGGGAACGCCGGATGTGCGGCACCTAAGATGTTGCCATCGAGTGACAGCTTTCCTCAAAGCTCAGCGGCAAGATTGGGTCGGTAGTTCCAGTTGGCAGGACGGAGAAGCCGCCGTTCGCCGTCTCCCGACGCTTGAACGGCAGGTGACCGGCACATTGTTGCCTGACTGCGCCATAAAGCCACCGGCAGCTGAGGCCGAGCTGCTTCCGTAGTCCATCCGGCCGGTTTCGGAACGCTGCAGTCGTTTCAACGACGGCAATGCCCGAACTACGATGGACCGGTTGTGGCCGGACCTAGACCTTCGAGCCTACGACCCGCACGCCAGCTTGGCAGATTGCCTGGACCCTCAAGGCCGCGCCACATGCACAGCCACAAGCGCAAGCATGCCCACGGCAAACCCCTCGATGATCCGACGAGCACGTCCATTGACGCCGCCGGATGCTCCCGATGCCGCGACGACGTAGCCCACCATCCCATACACCACGGCGCACAGGGCAACTAAGACCGCTGAGAGTGCAAGCGCTTGCACGGCCACGTCGTCACCGACAGTCATAAAGTTGGGCAGGATGGAGAAGTAGACCATCAAGCCCTTCGGGTTGAGAAAGCTGGTCAGGAAACCCTTGCACAGCGAGGCGGGTCGCGGGCTGGCGTGCAGTGCAAGGTTGCCTGGCTTCAAGGCCGAGCGCAGCATCTGGATGGCGAGATAGCTCAGGTATGCAATGCCGGTCCAGCGCAGTGCCTCGAATAGCCACGGCGAGGTGGCCACCACGGCGGCAACGCCTAGCGCGCCCAGGACCGCGTGCGCGACGTAACCCGCAATCACTCCGACATTGGCGCGCAAGGCGCCCTGAGGCCCGCCGGCGAGACCTGGCAATGAACAGCAGGTCGGGACCGGGTGTGCAGACCAAGGGCAGCACGGTGGCTGCGAAGAGCAGCAACTGCGATGTTCTATAACTTTCGTTTTCGGATTTGCGCCGCACGAGACCGTGCGGTGCGCGCATTCAGCCAGAACGAACGCGAGGCCCCTCGCCTTTGCAGGCGGAGGGGCCTCGCGAGAAGCGGGGCGAACGGAAGAAGCTCAGCGCTTGACGCGTGCGCGCTCGACGATGATGTCCGCCTGCGCCTGGCTCACACCCGGCCCGAGGGTGCCGAACATGGCGCCCCAGCTGTTGATGCTGCCGCCGAGCCGGGTCTTCATGAAGACGTCGATGACCTCGGGCGTCGAGTGGCGCAGCAGTTCGGCGCCTTGCAGCGAGCGGGCGATTGCTTCGGACGCCGGGCGGGCGAAGAACTCGTCCTCCAGCATGGCGTCGAGCACCGGCCCCATCGCACCGACGTAGGCATCGAAGCGCGCATCCTGCCCGCGCACGTCAGCCAGTTCGGC
The DNA here is from genome assembly GCA_938004235.1 of uncultured Gammaproteobacteria bacterium. Classification (GTDB taxonomy): domain Bacteria; phylum Pseudomonadota; class Gammaproteobacteria; order Halothiobacillales; family Halothiobacillaceae; genus Thiofaba. Next base: position 5,427 of record CALKWL010000385.1, on the reverse strand, counting down.
GAACAGGGCGTCGCGGCAGCTCGCGTCCTTTAGCATGGCCCGGCGCACGTCCATGCACATCATGTTTGCCGTGCCTTCCCACACACTGTTGAGCGGCGCTTCGCGGTAGAGACGGGCCATCGGGCCGTCCTCGACGAAGCCGTTGCCGCCGTGGCACTGCAAGGCTTCGTTGGCGACCGCGACCACGCGCGAGCAATTGAAGTATTTCGCCATCGGCGTCGTCACCCGGGCAAAGGCCTTCTTCTGCGGATCGGCGTCGATGTAATCGGTCGCCTTGGCGATGCGCAGCGCCATCAGGGTGGCGGCCTCCACTTCCACCGCCATGTCGGCCAGCACGTTGGCCATCATGGGGCGCTTGGCCAGGCTGGAACCGAAGCCATTGCGGGTGGTGGCGTGGTTCAGCGCCAGCGTCAGGACCTGGCGCATCAGGCCGGCGGAGCCCACGGCGAAGTCCAGGCGGGTGAGGTGCGAGTGGGAGATGATCTCGCGGATGCCAGCGCCTTCCTGACCCACGCGGATCGCCAGCGTGCCGCTGTACTCGACCTCACTGCCCGCGTTGGAACGGTTGCCTGCCTTGTCCTTGAGTCGCTGGATGAAGAAGCGGTTGTAGCTGCCGTCGGGCAGCGTGCGCGGCAGGAAGAAGCAGGTAACGCCGCCATTGACCTTGGCCAGCGTGAAGAAGCCGTCCGACTGCGGCACGGAGCAGAACCACTTGTGGCCGGTCAGCTCGTACCAGTGCGCGGTGGCGCCGTGGTAGTCGGCGGTGTGCGAGAACGCCGCCGTGGTCTGCGTCTCGCGCAGGTCCGAGCCGCCCTGTTTCTCGGTCATCGCATACCCGATCACCACCGAAGGCTTGTCGCCCACTTCGCGGCGGCTGTTCTCGTAGACCGTGCCCAAGCACTTCTCGGCCCAGATCTTCAGCGCGGGCTCGTGGCTGAACCCCGCGTAGGAGGCATAGGCCATGCCGGTCGGGCAGCCGGTGCCCTGCTCGACCTGGTTCCACAGGTAGGAGAGCACCGCGCGCGCATAGTGCGGATGCTTCTCCTTGCTCGTCCACGACAGGGTCGGCACCTCGTGCTGCCAGGCGAGCGACATCAGCTCGTGCCAGGTCGGGTGGAAATCGACCCAGTCGATACGGTTGCCGAAGCGGTCGTGGGTCTTGAGCTCGGGAATATTGCGGTTGGCCTGTCGCGCCAGCTCCTGCACCGCGTCGTCGCCCGCCAGCTGGCCGATGGCGGCGCAGCGGGAAGCCGCCCACGGCGCTTCGCGCTCGATGGCGGCCTTCAGCACAACGTCGTCGTCGAAGGCGTTGAAGCCGCTCGGCATCGCCGCCTGGTTCTTGACGACGTGGGTCGAATAGCGGTCGGGGCTCGTCTTGAGGACGCTCTGGGCAGGGTTGGGTGCGTTCATGCGTGCCTCCTCTGGTGGGTGTCGAGTGAAGCGATCTTGTCGGGGTAGACCGCGACGGCCGCGCAGCACACTTCGGCGATCTGGCCTGCGAGGGCATGGACGGCCTCGGGACCCTCGCTGCCCGAACGGTCGAAATCGGTGTTGAGCGGCGAGAGTGGGCCGATAAGGCTTTCCATGAAGCCGCCCACGATCACCGTGGCGGCGATGCTGGGGTCCAGGTCGGCGCGGAAGTCACCCGAGGCCTGGCCGTCCTTGACGATGCGCATGATCTGTTTGCTGATGGCGTGGCGATACACCAACCGCGCCTCCTCGATCTCGCGGTCGCAGGGCTCGGCGATCAAGGCGTAGGCCAGGCGCCGGTTGCGCATCGCACGCTCGACGAAGGCCGAGACCGCCACATGCAGGGTCTGATAAGCCGCTTCGGCGTTGTTGGCGATGGCCTCGAGCACATCGACCTCGCGCTGCGACACGACCGACAGCACCTCGACGCACAGGTCCGCCTTGGAGGGGAAGTAGCGGTAAACCGAGCCGGTCGCGATCCCGGCTGCGGAGGCGACGTGACTGATCTGTGCCTCGCTCCAGCCCCCCTCGGAAACCAGCCGGCGGGCAGCGTCCAGGATGCGTTTGCGGTTATCGGCGAGGCGTGCCTCGACGCGTTCGGTCTTGCGATAGGCCATGATGAAGTGAACTTTAATTCAGCGAGTGAACCATAGTTCAGTTCTTTTTGGCGTGCAAGCCCCTGGCGAGGCGTTTGCGTGTGCTCAGGTGCGTGGTGCAGGGAGGCGCGCGAGGAGGGCGTCCATGTAGCGCTCGAAGAGCGTGTCCGGGTTTTGCTTGAACAGGCGGATGCGCCCGGTGTTGTTCAGCACGAGCACACCGACGATGTGCGCGAACACGGCTGTGGTCTCGGCGATGGCCTCGTCGACGCGCAGGCCCAATGCCGTGAGCTGAAGCTCGACGGGGCGCAGGGCCGCCATCAACTGTTCGTTGAGCGTCTGGTTCAGCTCGGGCGTCAGCCCCCGGGGCTTGACCCCATTGAACAGGTAGAAGCCGAGGTCCAGCTCCTTCGGGTTGTCGCGGTAGAACGTGTAGAAGGCGCGGGCCTTGGCCCGCAACAGCTCAGCGGGCGCGCCGGAACGCACATCGGCGGCAGCGACGACCGCGTTCAGGCGTTGCAGGGATTCGCCCAGCAGGGCGCCATAGATCTCTTCCAGATTGGCAAAGTAGCTGTAGATGGCGCCTGGGGTATAGCCCGCCCGCTTGGCGATCTCGCGCAGGCTCGCGCCATCCAGGCCGAGCTCGAAGAACGCAGCTCGCGCAGCATCGAGGATCAGCGTGCGGCGCGCCTCATTGAGCGTGCGTTCGCGGCGCGCGCGCGGTTCGCCCGGCGTCGTGCGAGCGCCGGCTCCTTCGTTACGGGCAATCGTTGACTTAGGCATGACACGAATTCTACACTGGCCTAAGAATTGAACACTGTTCAATTTCATAAGCACGCCACCAGAGAGGAGTCGCCATGTCAGCCACGCTCACCAGCGGTTTGATGGACGGTCAGGAGTACCGGGAGTCCCTGAGAAAGTACAAACCCACCGTCTATGTCGATGGACAACGGATCGAGTCCGTCGCCGATGCGCCTTCTCTGCAACCCGGGATCAACGCCCTGGCGGTCACCTACGACTTCGCGCACGACCCGGCGCTGGCGCCGCTGATGCTCGCGAAGCAGTCGGTGTCGGGCAAGACGGTCAACCGGATGCTGCACATTAACGAATCGGCCGGCGACTTGCTCAACAAGCTCGAAGCGATCCGCGTGCTGTGCCAGGAGACGGGCTGCGCGCAGCGTTACCTCGCGCACGACGCCCTCAACGGCATCGGCCAGGCCATGGCCAAGCTGGACGACGCTAAGGGTTCGACGGAGTACCGCGCCAGGTTCGCCTCCTATCTCCAGCGCGTCCAGGATGAGGATCTGACACTGGGCATCGCGATGACCGACGCCAAGGGCGACCGCAGCAAGCGCCCCAGCCAGCAGCTGAACCAGGACGTCTATGTTCATGTGGTTGAGCGCAACACCAAGGGCATCGTGATCACTGGCACCAAGGCCATCGTTACCGGCGCACCATACGTGCATGAGTTCCTGGTCATGCCTTCGCGAAACATGCGCGCCGACGACAAGGATTTCGCGCTGTGCTGTGCCGTGCCAGTCGATGCGCCGGGGGTGACCATCGTCGCCCGGCCGGCCGGACGTCCCGGCGAGAAGCCAGAGCACGGCGCACCGCTCTTCTCACGCAAGTATGGCCAATCGACCGGCGTGGTGATCTTCGACAAGGTCTTCGTGCCGTGGGAGCGGGTGTTCCTCGCCGGGGAATGGGAGTTCTCGGGGGACGTCACCTACAACTACGCGACCCACCACCGCCACAGTTGCATCGCTGCGCGCGCCGGCTTCGGCGATCTGCTGATCGGCGCCGGAGCGCTGATGTGCGAAGCGAACGGCCTCGATCCGGACAAGAAGGCCAACCTGCGCGACCCAATGGTCGAGTTGATCAAGATCACCGAGGGTTTCTACGCCTGCGGCGTGGCGGCGAGCGTCTATGCGGTGCAGGACCCGCACTCAAGAAGCTTCATGCCCGAGCCGGTGTATTCGAACATCGGCAAGCTGCTGCTCTCGACCCAGATCTACGACATGCACCGGCTCGCGCACGAAGTCTCTGGCGGCCTGATCGTCGCCTTGCCCGGCCCCGACGAGGACCACAACCCGGCGACCGCTGCCACGCTTGCCGAAGTGCTGCGCGCCAACCCGAGCGTTCCCTACGACAAGCGGATCGAGGTGTCACGCTTCATCGAGGATCTCACCGCCTCCTACCAGGGGGGCTGGTACTCGCTGATAAGCCTGCACGGCGGCGGCTCGCCGACTGCGCTGAAGCAGGAGATCTGGCGCCACTACCCGGTCGGCAACAAGGTCGAGCTGGTCGAGCGTCTGCTGGATCGCGGCGTGCTGGCTGACGACACGCGGGCGATCAGCAAGAACAAGCAGCCTGGGCGCTGTTGTGACGCCGGGTGCAGTCAGCCGGGCCAGACCTTCATGGTCGATCTGCCGAAAGTGAGCAAGCCCGCGTGATCGACGTTGCCGCCTCAAGGCTTGAAAGCGGAGAGGCGGCAGCGTTCACTCCTGGCGCCACCCTCACGAAATCGGGTCCATGACGGGTTTCGGTGCTAACCGGTCGCTCGAGAGCTTGTGATTTAGCGATCACGAATGACGGCAGCTGGCCGACAACTGCATGACGTTATATTACAACGACTGGCCGTTTCCGCTGCATTGCCGCCACTGGTCCTGGGGGTTTCCAACCCTATTTTGCACACAACAGGCCGATGGGGTTACGTGCCGGGCAACCAGCTTCTGCACAAAACGGACCAGTTCCAAGGCGCCGCTGAAGCCCAGTTCCCAACCTCAGAATGCAAAAAGCCGATTATTTTCTCTTCCTCTCGATTTCTCGCCTGCGGGTACGTGACACGCACGGGTGCTACTTGCTGGCATCGGTGGACCAGATTCTGGCGGTGGTTCCATGTCATCGATCAGAGGACCCCTTCGGGCTTCCCTAACTCCGTTCGGCTGACGCCTTCGGCCCGGATGCATGATCCGGCCTTGCGCGCGTCGCTTGCGTGCGGTCGGCACACAAAGGCGGACCGTTCTCTGTCCAGCCATCTTTCCCGACTCCATCACCTTGTCCGCGACTGTAGCTCGCGTCTTCGGTGCCGTTAAGGCGCACAGGGCCGTGGCGACGCCAAACCGCCGACGACTTTATGTGCAGGGTGATCATGACCAGCGTCCTGCCCGCTCAAGTGGGCAGCGGGCCGAAATTTCGAGAAATGCCCAATGGGGCGTAGCGGCTCTGGCCCTCATTCCAATAGCTTGCCTCCTATCGTCTTCTTGCCCCTCCCCGCAAGCTTGTATGTGCAGTCTCGGAAACTGCATTTGCAATGTCTTTCCTCCATCGGATCTATTTAATCAAGGTCACGCCAACGAAC
>CALKWL010000384.1 GCA_938004235.1 uncultured Gammaproteobacteria bacterium | reverse complement strand
ATACGAGATTGACTGACGTGACTGGAGTTCAGACGTGGGCTCTTCCGATCTTGGGTTGGCATCTGGGCAGGGTGGATGTCGATCCGTCGCAGGGCCCGGCTTTGGAAGATGTGGTGGTGGCCTTGCGCGAGCGTTCGCGCACGCTGGTCGAAATGGCGCAGCAGGCGGCCTGCTATTTCCGCGATGAGCTGAGCTATGACGACGACGCAGCTGCCAAACATCTGAATACCGAGGCGGAGCCGGTGTTGCGCGCGGTGATCGAGGCTTTGCAGGCGGTGACGGATTGGCGCGCCGCCGAGCTGGAGCCGCTCATCAAGAACACGGTGAAGGCGCTGGGCATCAAGTTCCCGCTGCTGGCGCAGCCGATGCGCGTGGCGCTGACCGGCTCGACTGCCTCACCGTCGATTGATGCGACGCTGGCGCTGGTTGGGCGTGAGCGTAGTCTGGTGCGTTTGCAAAAGGCACTGACTTTCATCGAATCGTCAAAATCGGCTTGACGCTGCCTTGGGTGCTGCGTAAGATGCGCGCTCCCGCTGTGGGGCTATAGCTCAGCTGGGAGAGCGCTTGCATGGCATGCAAGAGGTCTGCGGTTCGATCCCGCATAGCTCCACCAATAAATTTCCTGAAGTTTCCGGCGCAGTGCTTGAGGCAGGATGCCTCAACGCGAACAGGGGTGAACCCTCTGTTCGGCGCCGATATTCACCGCCATGCGCCGTGAATACCAAACCTGTTCATTCCAAGGATGGAACGCAGGTTGAAATCAGGGGCTATAGCTCAGCTGGGAGAGCGCTTGCATGGCATGCAAGAGGTCTGCGGTTCGATCCCGCATAGCTCCACCATTTTCGTACCGACTCATGCGGTACGGCACGACACTCTGAAATTGAAAGCCGCACAACCTCGGGTCGTGCGGCTTTTTTGTGTCCTCTGATTTACATCTGTAATTTCTCTCTTGATAGAAATTACAGATGTAACTATCTTCAACGCCATGAAACTAAATCCAATCGCTGAACGCTTTGTCCTGCACTGGGGTGAGATGGGCTCGAAATGGGGGGTCAACCGCACGGTGGCTCAAATCCATGCCCTGCTTTATCTTGCCGCACGGCCGATGCCCGCCGATGAAATCGTCGAAACACTCGGCGTGGCGCGCTCGAATGTCAGCACCAGTCTGCGCGAATTGCAGAGCTGGAAGCTGATTCAGGTGGTGCATGTGATGGGTGATCGGCGCGACCATTTCGTCACTCCGGGGGATATCTGGGTGCTGTTGCGCACCATCGTGCGGGGGCGCAAGGAGCGTGAGTTCGACCCGACCGTTGATGCCTTGCGTGCTTTTCTCGCCAGCCCCGAGCTGGCGCAGGAAAGCCCGGAGGCACGGCAGCGCATCCAAGACACACTGGTTTTGATGGAGTCGATGTCGGTGTGGACTGAGCAGATGCTTCGCCTTGAGCCTGAAACGCTGGGCAAGCTGCTCAAGATCGGGGCGAAGATCAGCGAGTTTTTACCCAAGAAAAACGACTAGAACGCGAGAATCGACAAGGAGCCGGATTTTGCTCCTTTTTTTGATTTAAGTTGTTTCTGTTTTTACAGAAATTACAGGCATAACAAATAAAAGTGGAGGATATGTCATGCGCATTCTGGTCTGCGGAGCCCGAGGGTTTGTGGGGCATCATCTCGAACGCGCATTAAGTCAGTGTGGTTATGAGGTGTTGCGCGGGATGCGTAAACCTGAGTCGGCTCAGGATGTTACAGTGGATTTCACGCGTGATACGGAGTCATGGCGTTGGCGAGAGCGATTGGAGGGCATCGATGTGCTCATCAACACGGTTGGCGTGTTGCGTGACACCACGAACGCACCTATGGCACTGATTCACGAGCGCGCGCCTTGCGCCCTGTTTACAGCGTGTGCCGAGGTCGGTGTTGCGCGAATCGTGCATTTATCTGCGTTAGGCGTGGGCGGTGCGCTCGCAACCCGCTATTTCACCAGCCGCGAGGCGGCGGAGCGCTGTCTGGAATCCCTACCCGATGCGGTGAGCTCTTTGATACTGCGCCCCTCGCTGATTTACGGCGCGGGGGGCGCTAGCGCAGACCTGTTCCTGCATCTGGCTCGCCTACCGATATTGGCTTTGCCTGCGGGACTCGATACCCGCTTGCAGCCGGTACACATCAACGATATTGCGCAGGCTGTCACGCGCTGGTTGGGTGATGCACGGCCCGTCCGGATGCGCGTGGCGGCGGTCGGTGCGGAGTCAACGGATCTCTCAGGGCTGATTGCGAGCTACCGCAGTCAGTTGGGTCATAAACCGGCACGCCTGCTGCCGATGTCGTATGGCCTGCTGAGATTCGCGGCGCGTTTGGGCGACAGGTTTCCCAACAGTCTGTTGTGCAGTGACACGCTGCACATGCTGGAGGCGGGCAACACAGCCGATCCAGCGCCCTTTGCCAGATTGCTTGGGCATTCGCCCCTTGGTTTTCACGAATTTATTCACCCCGTCCGCCAGGAGATTCAGACATGAACGAGTATCTGCTATTCAAGTCACTGCATATTTATTCCACCGTGCTGCTGTTTGGCACGGGACTGGGAAGCGCGTTCTACAAGTGGATGACGGATCGCCATGGCGATGTCCGCGCCATGGCGGTGACCAATCGGCTGGTGGTGCTTGCCGATTGGCTGTTCACTACGCCGACCATCGTGCTGCAACCGCTCACCGGCATCTGGCTGGCTCACTTGCTCGGCCTCCCGCTGACGACGCCCTGGCTGGCCTTGAGCCTTGCCTTGTACGTTTTGGCGGGGCTGTGCTGGTTGCCGGTGGTCGTGTTGCAGATCCGTATGCGTGACGATTCAATCCGTGCCCGTGATAATAACCAGGCATTGCCCGAGCGTTACTGGCGCGATGCGCGACTGTGGTTCTGGCTCGGCTGGCCGGCTTTTATCTCGGTAGCTCTGATTGTGTTGCTTATGGTGTTCAAACCACAGTTCGGAGGATAAATCATGCAACACGTTTCCTTGATGCAACGGGCTTTGAGCGAACAATGGCATAGCCTTCCTCTCGCCCTGCGCAGCCATTATCACGCGGAAAATAATACGGACACCGGGCGACTCAGCATCGAGTTTCCACTTGGAATGTTTCCGTTCCTGTGGCTGTTGCACGCGATCGGGGCGCTGATTCCTCGTCGGGGGCAGGCGCTGTCCGCCATGGTGAGCAAACGTATTGACGAGCGCGGGCAACAACATTGGCATCGTCAGGTGCGCTTTCCCGATGGAGGCGAAGAGGTCTTTAAAAGCCGCTGGGTCTATGCAGACGGGAACGAGCTGATCGAGTTTATCAACCCGTTTTTAGGGCTGCGTATGGCCGTCGAGGTCATTGATGGGCAGCTGCATTACCAAGGACGGTGTTTCGTCCTGCAATTGGGCGCGTGGCGCGCGTCCCTGCCGGAAGTATTGTTGGGTCATACCACCATCGTGGAAACGGCGCTTGATGACGTGCGTTTTGCCATGGACTTTCGCCTGACGCATCCTTTGTTTGGCATGATTTACCGTTATCACGGGGAGTTTGCCACGCACCTTGAAGTTGGCTGAGGCCTTGTCGAGACAAAACGGAATTCTCGTGTAATCTTGGGAAAACCCAGGAGACCTCGCCATGCAGTCCAGCCTCCGTGATCTGACCCAAACAACGCTTGCCGTGCTGTTTATCGGCGGGCTGCTGATGGCCTCGTTCTGGGTGCTTAAACCGTTTTTGTCCGCACTGCTCTGGGCCACAATGATCGTGGTGGCGACCTGGCCGCTGATGCTCAAGGTGCAAGCGGGTTTGTGGGGCAAACGCGGGTTGGCGGTGACGGTCATGAGCCTGAGCATCCTTTTGATGCTGTTGCTGCCCTTGTCTCTGGCGATTGCAACGATTGTGGAGAATGCCGACAAGATTGTCGGCTGGTCGAAATGGCTGGCGGAAAGCCGCATTCCGCCGCCGCCGGATTGGGTGGCGAAGTTGCCGCTGATCGGCGCCAAGCTGCAAGAGTTATGGCAGGGCTATGTGGCCAGCGGTTTGGAAGATATTGCACCCAAGCTGATTCCACATGCCGAAGGCATTACCAAGTGGTTTGCCGCGCAGGCGGGCGATTTGACACTGTTGTTCATGCAGTTTTTATTGGTCGTGGTTATTGCCGCCATTTTGTATGTCATGGGCGATGAGGCTGCGGTGTGGGTGCGGCGCTTCGGCCAGCGACTTGGCGGCGAGCGCGGTGAGGGGGCCGTCGTGTTGGTCGGTCAGGCCATTCGCGGCGTGGCGCTCGGCGTGGTGCTGACGGCGGTGTTGCAGTCCGTGGTTGGTGGGGTTGGGCTGGCGATTGTCGGGGTGCCGATGGCTGCACTGTTGACCGCACTGATGTTCATGATGTGTCTTGCTCAGATCGGCGTCGGGCTGGTGATGTTTGGCGCGGTGGCGTGGCTATTCTGGTCGGGGGATACGGGGTGGGGTGTGTTCCTGCTGGTGTGGTCGGTGGTGGTCACGACCATGGACAACTTCATTCGTCCATTTTTAATCAAGCAGGGCGCCGATTTACCCATTGTGCTGATTTTTGCCGGAGTGATTGGCGGCCTGCTGGGCTTTGGTCTGGTAGGTATTTTTATCGGCCCGGTGGTGCTGGCAGTGAGTTATACCCTGCTGGACGCTTGGGTGAAGTCCGAGCGGACAATGTCCTGAGTGGACAATAAAAAAACGCCAGTTCAAGGCGGTGGGTTCCGCTTGAACTGGCGTTCAACGAGTCTGGAGCAGAGCCTGTCAGGGCACTGTCCGCTCTTGAGTTATCCCGCCTGCTTGCCGTGCTCGTGTTGGTTCTCGACCTGCGCAGGATTCTCAGTGTTCTCTTGCGGGGCAGGCTCGTCGACGCTCAGCGGAGCCTTCTGATCGGCGACAATTGGTTCCGTGACGGCTTGTTCTGCCATAGGCTGTTCCGCAATGATTTCGGGTTGCTCAGGCGTGACCTGGTCGGCGGACGGCAGGGAGACGGCGGTATCGAAGCCAGTTTCCATGGCAGGCGCGCTCATGAGGTCGTTAGCTTCAGTCGGCGCGTCCTGCGTCTGAGACTCCGCGGACAATGCGGATGCTTCTGCGGGCTCTTCCGGCGCAGCGAGGATATCTGCTGCGTCATTGGGCGTGGTGGCAGACTCAGGCTCAGTGCTGACGGGAGCGCTTGCTGTCTCTGTCAATGCTGCGCTGGGCGCCTCATCCACGGCCGTTGTTTCAACAAGTGCGTCCGCTGTCGCGTCCAGCTCGTCGGAGACAATGGGGGATGCGTAAGCCGTTTCAACAGGCGATCCATCGTCCGTTTCAGCGCGATCCATTTCAGCGTGTTCGTTTGCGGCGATATCGACGGACGTTTCCGCAAGCGTCTGGGTGACGCTCAGGCTGGCCAGCGCACTGCGAATGACTTCGTGACCGCCGACAATCCGATCACCTGCTTCGAGACGAGTGGCCGCATTGGGCGGGAACTGCTCGGCGATGCTCTTCTTCGCGGCGATATCCACCACGGGCTTGGGCGGCGGCGCCAGCGGCGCGGTAAGTTGCTGGGCAATGCGCTCGGCTTCTGCGCCTTCGAGCGGGATATTTTCAAAGCTCTCCGCTTCAGGGCGATGGCGCTCGCGACGGGCTTCACGCGGCGCAATGCTGCCGCGCGGCACGGGTGCAAGGGCGGGTTTATTGCGCTCGCCAAGATCCTGGCGTTCGCGGTTGCGACCATGACTACGCGCTGAAGCGTCGCGCTCCTGCCCGTCGGCGTCGGGGCGCGCGCCCTTGTCCGGGCGTTTGTCGCGTCCCTGTGCGCTGCCTTGCCCGGAGGCGCGCGCATCCTGAGCATTCGGTTGTTTGGCCTGGGCTCCGAACAGGAAGCTCCAGATACGCTTGAGCAAGCCGCCCTCGGCAGTCGCGGGAGCCTGGGGTTCGACACGCGCACTGGGCTCGCTGCGTCGCGTCGGTGAGGCAGGCGGGGGCGCCAGTGTGGGGACGACTTTCACCATGGGCTCGGCATTCACTTCGCGGCTGGGCTCGCGAGGTGGTCGCTGAGAAGCGCGTGAAGATGGACGCGAGCTTGGGCGCGCTGTTTCTGCGGCTTCATGGGCATCATGCGGATGTTCGATGAAGTCATAGCCCTGACTCAGGCTGTCGGCCTCGCCGCGACGTACGCGTTCGATGCGGAAGTTGGGTGCTTCGATTTGCGGGTTGGGAATCAGCACCACGCTTACGCGGTAGTCGTCTTCCATGCGGCGGATGGCATCACGTTTTTCGTTGAGCAAATAGGCCGCCACGGCTACGGGCAACTGCGCCACGACGCGCCCGGTGTTTTCCTTGAGCAGGTCTTCCTGAATCAGACGCAGCACAGACAGCGCGAGCGATTCGGTACCGCGAATGGTGCCTTGGCCATGGCAGCGCGGGCAGACGTGCTGGGTGGACTCTTCCAGCGAAGGACGCAGACGTTGGCGTGACATTTCCAGCAGACCGAAGCGTGAGATGCGCCCGAGCTGCACGCGGGCGCGATCCATTTTCAGCGCATCACGCAAGCGGTTTTCCACTTCGCGTTGATGCTTGGTCGGCGCCATGTCGATAAAGTCGATCACGATCAGACCGCCCAGGTCGCGCAGACGGATTTGGCGCGCGATTTCATCGGCGGCTTCGAGGTTGGTGTTAAACGCAGTCTGTTCGATGTCTTCGCCCTTGGTGGCGCGCGCGGAGTTGATGTCCACGGCGGTCAGGGCTTCGCACTGGTCGATCACCAATTCGCCGCCCGAGGGCAGGGTGACCTTGCGCCCATAGGCGGACTCGATCTGGCTTTCGATCTGGTAGCGTGAAAACAGCGGTACGCGATCCTGGTAGAGCTTCAGGCGGCGCAGGTTGTGCGGCATGACCTGGTTGACGAACTCAATGGCCTGCTGATGCGTGGCTTCGTCGTCGATCAGGATTTCGCCGATGTCGTCGCGCAAGTGATCGCGCAGCGCGCGGATCAGCAGGCTGCTTTCCTGGTAGATCAGCACTGGCGCGTTGCGCTCCTTGGCCGCGCTTTCAATGGCCTGCCATACGCTGAGCAGGTAATCCAGATCCCATTGCAGTTCTTCGGCGCTGCGCCCTACGCCGGCGGTGCGGATAATCATGCCCATGCCTTCGGGCACGTTGAGCGAGGCCATGGCCTCCTTCATCTCGGCGCGATCTTCGCCCTCGATACGGCGCGAAACTCCGCCCGCGCGCGGGTTATTGGGCATCAGCACCAGATAGCGTCCAGCCAGGCTGACAAATGTCGTCAGCGCAGCACCTTTCTGGCCGCGCTCTTCTTTGTCGATCTGCACCAGAATTTGCTGCCCTTCGCGCAGGGCGTCCTTGATGATCGGGCGACCCTTGTCGTCAACCGCGTCCGGGTTGAAGTAGCTGCGCGAAATTTCCTTAAACGGCAGGAAACCGTGGCGATCAGAGCCGTAGTTGATGAAAACCGCTTCGAGGCTGGGCTCGATGCGGGTAATCGTCCCCTTGTAGATATTGGATTTTTTCTGCTCGCGCGAAGGGGTTTCGATGTCGATATCGTAGAGGGTCTGACCATCCACGAGGGCAACGCGCAGTTCCTCGGCGTGGGTGGCATTGATGAGCATTCGCTTCATGCGGGTGTTTCCTGAAAAATGGGCTGGACACGCGCGGAATCCACAGAGCCAAGCCTGGCAGCCTGTCGGACTTTAGGAGGAGAGTCGGCTGCAAATCCGTCTGGACGGTGCATATTTCAGTGCTTTTTTGGGTAATAGAATCCACTATTACCCTGCAAAAGCGGCAAAATCTGCCCTCGCCCAGCCAGATTTTCGCGGCAATTCCTGAAGTCCAACAGGCTGCTGGGCTGGCCTTGGGCGTTTCAGCGCGGGATGTGAACCACTGACGCGCGAATGCCGGTCGAGCATAAACGCCGCGCATCCACGACAGAAGCGGCGCAAGCAGGCAAACGAGGGTCAGGTGTCCAGCAGTCATGTGTTGGGTTCTTCTGGGTATTCATCTGGATGGTGAAAACCATTTTCATCATCTGCGGCTGGCTTACGCATCCCTGCGCGGCATACCCGCCGTCGGGCGTGCGATGCGTCATGGCCTTATGGCGTTCTGGCTGTCATTGCACGCCCCTTGGGAACGGCATGGCGTCATCACGCGGATCGACGCCATGCCTTTCCTTGGAGCTCGCGAGCGTCCCGCTGCGCGTTGCGGTTGAGCGCGCGGTGCGCACAACCTTGGGGAAACTTCAATATCGCTTCGTAAGTTCGTCTCCAATCGTCTGAACATGTCACGACCTGGGGTTGCCAGGCTGTCCGACGCAGGAACGAGCCCGAATATAGCAATATCGTTACAGCTCAGCAATCATCCTCCCCATGAGGTTGGGCAGGATGGGCTATCATTAGGGCTGTTTCAGCGAGTTAACAAGGTCATGAGTCTTAACGAAGACAATTCTTCAGCATCGGCTGAAAATCCGCCGCCTCAGGCAGGCGTGCGCTATATCACTGTGGGGGCACATGAATCTGGACAGCGTCTGGATAATTTTCTTCTGGCGCAGCTCAAAGGCGTGCCCAAAAGCCGTATTTACCGCATGGTGCGTACCGGTGAAGTGCGCATCAACAAGGGACGGGTCAAGCCCTTGCAGCGCATTTCCACGGGTGATGTGGTGCGTATTCCGCCGGTGCGCATGAGCGAAAATGAAGCGGTTGATCTGCCTCCGGCGCGCGTGGCGGCGATGCGCGATAGCGTGTTGTACGAAGATGATGATGTACTGATCCTGAACAAGCCGCCCGGTCTTGCCGTGCATGGCGGCAGCGGCGTGCCCTATGGTCTGATCGAGTTGGCGCGCGCCTCTTGGGCGCATCTCCCCGGGCTGGAGCTAGCGCATCGGCTTGATCGCGATACCAGCGGCTGCCTGGTGTTGGCGAAAAACCGTGAGGCGCTGCTTGGGGTACAACGCCAGTTGATTGCGGGTACGGCGCGTAAGGCGTATCTGGCCTTGCTGCGCGGCGATGCGTTCAAAAACCAGGCGAAGCATGCGCCGCGCGGCGGGGGGCGTAACGAGGTTCTGCGCGTCGATGCGCCCCTGCACCGCTTTGAATTGCAAGGCGGTGAGCGTATGGTCAAGGTCGATCCGCAGGGCAAGGAGGCGGTGAGCTATTTCACCCTGATGCAGCGCTACGGCGCTTTGGCCAGCCTGGCGCGGGTGGAGATTGAAACCGGGCGTACCCATCAAATTCGTGTTCATGCCCAGCATATGGGGCATCCTCTGGCGGGAGATGAAAAATACGGCGATGAAGACTTCAACCGGCAGATGAAAACCCTGGGGTTGAAGCGGGTTTTTCTGCACGCGGAGCAATTGGATATGCTGCATCCGGTGAGCGAGGTGACGCTGCGGGTGCAAGCGCCCTTACCTGAAGATTTGACCCGAGTGCTGGACGCTCTGGACTCGGCGCCGAGGGAGCGCTCATGAGGCACGCATCACATTTGAAGCAAATCATGTTCGACTGGGACGGCACTCTGATGGACTCCACCGAGCGCATCGTGAGCAGTTTTCAGAATGCCATGCGTGAACATAGTTTGCCGGTGCTGCCGCCGGAGCCGATTATGGACATTATCGGATTGGGGCTGCCGGAAGCGTGTCGTGCGCTCTATCCCGAGCTGGACGCTCAGCAGCTCAAGCGCTTGGGGGTGACTTACCAGGCGTTTTATTTCACGCGCGATCCTACGCCGATGCGTCTTTACGCGGGGGCGGAAGATTTGCTGGCAGATCTGGCCGCGCGCGGTTTCTGGCTGAGCGTGGCGACGGGTAAAAGTCGGCGCGGCCTGGATGAGGTGCTGAAGAGCACTGGGCTTGCACGTTATTTTTTTGCCACGCGCTGCGCGGAGGAAACGCTGTCCAAGCCGGATCCCTTGATGCTGCGCGAGTTGATGTTTGAGGCACAGGCTGAACCTGCGCAGTGTTTGATGGTCGGAGATACCCAGTTTGATCTGGATATGGCGCGCAATGCCCGCGTGCCCGCCGTGGGCGTGACGCATGGCGCCCATGGACACGACGTGCTGGCGGCAAGCGAGCCCGTGGCGCTGGTCAAGGACTTGCTGGAACTGGCCGAGTGGCTGCAACCTTTTGAAGTGATGATGGATTGAAACGATGAGCGAGCTGGAAAAAATGACGGCATTCCGCCACGACGAGGAGCTGGGTCTGGGCGGCAAAGGCGGAAAAAAGGATGAAGATGCCTGGATGCGCGAGCTCTTGACCCGCCTGGCGGAAAGCAGTCTGGTCGAACAGCGTCGCGCCCGGCGTTGGGGCGTTTTTTTCAAGCTGGCGTTTTTGCTGTATCTGATTTTGCTGCTCGGCGTCGTAGTGGGTAGCACGACGGAGGATACGTTGTCCGATGAGCCGTTTACCGCCTTGGTCACCCTGGACGGCGCGATTATGGACGACTCGCAAGCCAATGCAACGACGGTCATTGAGGGGCTGCGCGAAGGCTTTGAAAGCGAGCACTCCAAGGCGGTGATTCTGCGTATCAACAGCCCTGGCGGCAGCCCGGTGCAGTCGAATTACATCTATCAGGAAATGCTACGTCTACGTAAAAAGCACCCTGATAAGCCATTGTACGCGGTGGTGTCGGAAATGGCGGCGTCGGGCGGTTATTACGTCGCGGCGGGGGCGACGGCGATTTATGCCGATCAGGCTAGCATCGTCGGTTCCATCGGGGTGCGTATGGATGGTTTCGGCGTGGTGGATGCGATGAAAATGCTTGGCATCGAGTATCGTGAACTGACCGCCGGGGAGCATAAAGCCCTGCTCAGCCCGTTTGTACCGGTCAATCCTGAAGAAAAGGCGCATATGGAAGGTCTGCTGAACCAGGTGCACGCGCAGTTCATCAAGGCGGTCAAGGATGGGCGCGGCGCGCGTCTCAATCTTGAAACGCCCGGTTTGTTTTCAGGCTTGGTCTGGACGGGGCAGCAGGCCGTTGATCTCGGACTGGTCGACGGTCTGGGCGATGTCGAGAGCGTGGCGCGTGATGTGGTCAAGGTTGAAAAGGTGGTGGATGTGACTTCGGAGGTCAGCGTGCTGGATCGTCTGCTTGGACGTCTTGGGGTCGCGGTGTCGGCGGGGGTGGCGTCTGGAATTTCCAGGGCGGTGATTGAGTCGCAGCATGGCATATTGCATTAAATGAGCGCGATGAACAGACCTAGCGCGACACTGATGGATCAGCGCCGTATCCCCGCTGAAGATGTGGGCTATGCTCCAGATGAGGCGCTTCTGGAGCAGGCATTGGAGCCGCCTCCCATGTTTCGTGTGGTGTTGTTAAATGATGACTTCACCCCCATGGATTTTGTGATTCTGGTGCTGGAACGCGTGTTCCGTCTGCCGCATGAGCGCGCGGTACAGATCATGCTTGATGTGCACCAGAAGGGACGCGGCGTGTGCGGGGTGTACAGCCGTGAAGTGGCGGAAACCAAGGTGGCCTTGGTGACTGAGTGGGCGCGGGAAAATGACCATCCCCTGCTGTGTGTGTCCGAACCGGTCGAGCGATAACGTGTCGAGGTTGTGTCTATGTTAAGTAAATCGCTGGAAGAAACCCTCAATCAGGTTTTTCGTTTTGCCAAGTTGCAGCACTTTGAATACGTCACGCTCGAAGTGTTGTTGCGTTACTTGCTGAGCGATACCGATGCGCGCCCCGTATTGTTGGGCTGCGGCGCCAACCTTGAACGCCTGGATCAGGAGCTGGAGGGGTTCCTTACGGAAACCATTCCGCGCCTGGCGGAAGACGATAAGGATGACGCCAAGCCCACCCTTGGCTTTCAGCGCGTCTTGCAGCGCGCCGTAGTGCAGGTGCAAGCAGCGGGCAAGCAGGTGGTGACCGGGGCGCATGTGCTGGCGGCCATGTTTGCCGAACAGGATTCGCACGCCGTGTTCCTGCTCAAGCGCCAGGGCATTTCGCGTCTGGATGTGCTGCGTTATATGTCGCATGGCGGCGACCAGCAGACAGAGCCGACGCAGGGTGCAGAGCCGCAAGGCGGCGATGAATCCGCCCAGTCCGGCAAGGAACAGACTTCATTTTTGGAACAGTTTGCGGTCAATCTCAACCAGATGGCGCGTGAAGGCCGCATTGATCCGTTAATTGGGCGTGCCGCCGAGCTGGAGCGCGTGGCGCAGGTCTTGTGCCGTCGTCGCAAGAATAACCCGTTGCTGATTGGCGAGGCCGGCGTAGGCAAGACGGCCATTGTTGAGGGTTTGGCGCGCATGATCGTGCAGGAAGAAGTGCCTGCGGCGCTGGAAAAAAGCGTGATTTACAGCCTGGATCTGGGCGCGCTGGTGGCGGGTAGCAAGTACCGCGGCGATTTTGAAAAGCGACTCAAGGGCGTGCTCAGTGAACTGTCCGCCATGACGGGGGCGATTTTGTTTATTGATGAGATTCACAGCATCATCGGCGCGGGTTCGGCTTCCGGCGGGGCGATGGACGCTTCGAATCTGATTAAGCCTGCGCTAGCCAAGGGGCTGCGCTGCATTGGCTCCACCACGCATACCGAATTCCGCCAGATTTTTGAGAAAGATGCGGCATTGGCGAGGCGTTTCCAAAAGGTTGACGTGCCTGAACCGAGCCTGGATGAGGCTCTGGCGATACTCAAGGGCTTGCGCCCGAGTTTTGAGGCGCATCATGCAGTGAGCTATACCGATGAGGCCTTGCAGGCGGCGGTTAATCTTTCCGAGCGGCATATTCATGATCGTCATCTGCCTGACAAGGCGATTGATGTCATGGACGAAGCTGGCGCGCGTGCACGCCTGGCCGGACAGGTTGATGCGGTGATCGGCGCGGGTGAAATTGAAACCGTGGTGGCCAGGATGGCGCGCATTCCGGAGCAGCAGGTTTCCAGTACCGACCGCGACATGTTGCGCAATCTTGAACGCAATCTGCGCATGGTGGTGTACGGTCAGGACAACGCGGTCGAACAACTTGCCACGTCAATCAAGCTGGCGCGCTCGGGGTTGCGTCCGACGGACAAGCCGATCGGTTCCTTCCTGTTTGCCGGCCCGACCGGCGTGGGCAAGACCGAGGTGGCGCGTCAGCTGGCGCGTTTGCTGGGCATCGGCCTTTTGCGTTTCGATATGTCCGAATACATGGAGCGCCATTCGATTTCGCGCCTGATCGGTTCGCCGCCGGGCTATGTGGGGCACGAGAACGGCGGTCTTTTGACTGAGGCGGTGCAAAAACAGCCGCATGTGGTGTTGTTGCTCGATGAAATTGAAAAAGCCCATCCTGACCTGTTCAACGTGTTGTTGCAGGTGATGGATCACGGCAAGCTGACCGATGCCAATGGGCGCGAAGTCGATTTTTCGCATGTGATTCTTATCATGACCAGCAACGCCGGGGCGCAGGAGTCTTCGCGCGCCTCGATGGGGTTCACTCGCCAGAATCACAGCGGGGATGCCATGGAGGTCATCAAACGCGCTTTTTCCCCGGAGTTTCGCAATCGCCTGGATGCCGTCATCCTGTTCAATCCTTTAAGCGAGCGCGACATTGCCCAAGTGGTGGACAAGCTGTTGCTGGAGCTGGAGCACCAGCTTGAAGCCAAGCATGTACATCTGCACGTCAGCGAAGCGGCGCGCGCCTGGTTGGCGGAAAAGGGTTATGACCCGCAGATGGGGGCGCGTCCGATGGCGCGCCTGATTCAGGAGCAGATCAAGCGCCCGTTGGCCGAAGAGTTGCTGTTCGGTTGTCTTGAAGGCGGCGGTGAGGCGCACGTTGAAGCGGATGCCGACGGGCAGTCGTTGCGCATTGCGGCGCTCCAGCCCCAGGTTGAGGTTGCGGAAGTCTAACGGCCTGTCGGGCTTGAGCGGCTTTTGCAGCCAGTTTGTCGCAGAACCTGTTTACGATTTCGATCAACGGATGCAGTGTAAGCGGGAATCGGTCAAAAAAGTGCAGCATAGGCCGCTATGTGAGCATTTGAGGTTAATTTCCGCGCAGCAATGCGCCGTTCAGTAAAATTTTGAATAGACTCTAACAGGATGTTGAAAAAGGGCTCTCCTGCTTTTTTAACTCGCCTCGTCGCGGTACACGCCACCATCGTTGCCTGGAGCAACGATGGAGTGCGCAGCATTCCCCGAAGGGCTGGGTACATGGATGTACCCAGCCGCGACGGTCTTCGAAGATCAAGTACTTAGCGTGCTTGATCTTCGTGCAAGCCATTCATGGCCTGGCATTAACAGGGTGTTTTTCAACACCCTGTTAAGTGTGGTTATCGGGCACGGATATTTAACGTGCAAGTCCCCAGACAAACAAAATCGCCAGCGTTATCAAGCTCATTGTGGCCACGACCCAGCGGCGCGCGAAGCTGTCCAGTCGTTCAACCAAAACTCCTAACGCGGTATTGGTGCGCCCGAGGGGGTGAAGTACGACGGCAACATCACCTGTCGGGATGCGTGGCAGTCGATGTCTCCAGCGTTCCACACCTATCGCAAACACTACGCCCAGCAACACCGGCCATAACCCGTCCCACAGCGCGCTCGGCGCCAGCGCTTGTGCCCACCCTTGTGACATCGTGTTGATGGGGATTACAAAATACAGCGTCCACGGCACAACGACGGAGGCGAGCGCCATAATTAGCCAAGGCCAGGCGAGTCCATTGGGCGGTCTAGCGTTGCTGTCCACATGCGTGTTTTGCAGCAAGGTGCGCAAAAAATGCAGCATGAGCAGTGAGGTGGCGACGGATGAAATCATGGCGACCGTGCCTGCCAGTCCGTCGCCAAGCAGGTCTTTGGCGGCGTATTTGGTCAAGGCGCCGCCGGTAAGGGCCAATCCGCCCAGCCCGAGGGCAATTACAGCGGCTGGCAGGAGCATGGGCAGAAGATGCCTGCGTCCGGTGCGGGCGATGACGCCTACCGCGAGGAATAGTGCGCCCTTGACCAGCAGATGGTGCGCGGCATAAAACGCAACGGCCACAGCGGTTCCTGCCGCACCCGTTGTCAGCCCCATGCCGACCACGGCAGCGAGAAAGCTCATTTGACTCACACTGGAGTAGGCGAGGATGTGCTTTGGGTTGTGTTGGGTCAGTCCGATGGCGACGCCGTACAGTGCGCCGAACAGGCCGATGGCCGCCAGGGGTAGGCCGAAATCCGCTGCGGCGACATCCAGCGGTAAAAAACGGATCATGCCCAGCATTCCTATCTTGACGATCACCCCGCCAAGAACAGCAGAAGATGGCATTGGGGCAGCGCCGTGCGCCAACGGCAGCCAGAAATGCAGCGGCACCAGACCAGCCTTGATGCCCAGGCCGATGAGTAATAGGGTCATGGTGAGTTCGCGGTTCGACGAGCTGGGGAGCGCTGCAACTGCATCACGAATGAGCAGGCTGTCATTGGGTGCGGCAGCCGCCAATAACACCAGCCCGGCAAGTAAAAAGGACTCGGCCAACAATGCGAGTCCAAGATAAATACTGCTCGCGCGCAGCGCATCCTCACCCTTGCCCTGCAAGACCATGCCGCTGGCGCCGACGCTGAGGACGGCCAGCAGGAAGTAAAAGCTGATCAGATCCGCAGCAAGGAACACGCCCACACATCCGGTCAGGGTCATGAGCCATGTGACGACAAAGCTGCCTTGTTTGGGCTGGTCGTGCAGCCATGTCACGGCGTACATCCCGGCGACACTCCACAATAGCGCGGCGACGCCGAGCAGAATGCGCCCCGGTCTATCCAGTGCAAAATGCACGGCGAATTGCGCATTGCCCAGTGACCACGCGGCATTCGGTTCGGCCAGAACGGCCAGCATTAACGACGGCAGCGGCGCGAGCCACAACCAAGGCAGCAGTGCGCGTCGCAGTGCAGGCGAGGTGCATGCAAGCAGTGCGCCGAGCGGCAAGCCAAGTGCAAGGATGAACAGCACCGTGGTCATCATGGCGTCCCTCGCAACAATGAGAGAGGCGTGCGCCCCAGTTGCACCAGATCCACCGGGCTAAGCGCGGCGAGTCCCAACAGGAATGCAGACAGTGCCAGTGCGAGCACAGCCATTTGCTGATACTGCGGTACACAGGTTTTCGGCATCCAGCCCGCTTCGGCGGGGGCGAGACTACGCACCACGATGATAAAAACGTACACGCTGGTTAAAAGGCCGCCCAGCAGCATGACTGCGCCCCACCACCATTGCCCTGATTCCAGTGCGGCGGAAAGTAGCAGCCATTTGGCCAGAAATCCGCCTGAGGGCGGCAGGCCGATCAGTGATGCCCCCGCCAGTGCAAAGGCGGTCACGGTCATGGGCAAAGCCTGCGCCACACCACGCAAATCGCTGATGCGGTCATGGCCGAGGGTGAGATAAATCAGCCCCGCAGCAAGGAACATGGCGGCCTTGGCCAGTGCGTGCGAGATGGTTTGCAGCATTCCCCCTGCGACGGCCTGCGTGCTGTCCAGGCCGGCAAAAGCCAATCCAAAGACCAGCGGAAACATCAAAAACAGATAGCCGATTTGCGCCACGGTCGAGTATGCGATCAAAAGCTTCAAGCGCACTTGGCCCAGGGCGACGATATTGCCCACGATAATCGCCACTGCGCCGAGGGCGGCAAGCAACTGGGCGGCGGAAAGTGTGACCACATTCGGCATCACGTCCAACCATAGTCGCAACACCAGAAACCAGGAGCCTTTGACCACCAGCGCGGAAAGCAGGGCACTGGCGGCGGCGGGTGCGCCTGCGTGGGCGGGGGGCAGCCAGATATGCAGCGGAAACAGCGCCGTTTTGGCCAGCAAACCGACCGTCATCAGTGCCAGTGCCGCCCAACTTAGAGCCTCGGGGCGAACCATCTGTGCCAGCAATTGAATATCCAGCGTGCCGTAGGCTCCGTAGAGCAGCACCGCGCCGAGCAAATACAGCAACGAGCCGAGCAGGGCAAAGAGCAGATAACGCAGGGCGGCGCGCAGCGTTTCGCCGCGCCCGTCGAGCGCCACCAGCGGCACGCCCGCAAAGGTCAAAAGCTCCAGCGCCACGTATAGGGTGAACAAATCACCGCTGACGAACACCAGATTCAATGAACCCCAGATGGCAAGCAGCATCAGCCAGAAAACCGGAGGCGCACGCGTCTCCTTGCCGCTGTCGTGCGGGGCGAAATCGGCATGGGCATACACGCTGACCAGGCTGATGACCACGGCCACCGCCAGCAGCATCAAGACGGACAAACCATCGGCGCGCAGGCGGATGCCCAGTGGCGGCGACCAACCGCCCAGCACATATTCCATGGCTGTGCTTGTGTCGAGCGCGTGCCAGACGATGCCAATGATGACCGCCAGCCCCAGTGCTACGGTGGTGAGCGCCACGGTGCGCACATGCCGACCGCCGAGCAACAGGCCGATAATGACGCCCGTAAAGGGCAACAGTACCGCCAGAACCAGCAGCAGACTTGCAGGAGATTCAGTCATGCGGCCTGTCCTTCGACGTGTCCTTGTGCGTTGCGGGATCATCATTGGCCAGCGATACATCGCCCGTGACTTCAAACAGGCGCAACAGCAAGGCTACGGCCAGCGCGCTGGCCGAAAACGCCACCACAATGCCGGTAATCAGCAAAGCCTGCGGCACGGGGTCGGCATTCATCCCTGCGGCTGCGCCCCGCAAAGCCACGGCGCCAAACAAAAGAAAAATGCCCGAGCCGATCACATTCAGCGCAAGAATCTTGCGCAAGGGATGCGGATGGGTCAAAAGCCCGTACAAACCAAGGCCAATCAGCATGGAGGCGCAAAGGCCGAAAAGCATGGCGGTATTCATCTGCCAATCTCCCGCTTGGGCGCACCCATGATGAGCAGGCCCAGAATCAGCGTCAGCGACGGCAACAAAGCCAGTTCGACCGCCACAATCATCAGCTTGGCATAGCCTTGCGGGTAGCCGAGAAAGCTGCCCGCCACCCAGCTTCCCAGCCCGCCCACGCCGATAAACACCAGGGGACCGAGCACAACCCACAGGCGCAGCGTCTGGCTGCTGACACGCGGCGCATCACGCAGTCCGGCGAGCACCAGCAGCAGCCACATCGCCGCCAAAAGGGTTGCGCCCTGGAACTTGCCACCCGGATCGTCTGCGCCGATCCAGAAAATGTAGCCGCCAATCACCACACCGATGGGCACCAGAATACGCGCGGCGTAATGCAGGATGCCGCTGGCGTCGTGTGCAATGGCAAAACCCGGACGTCCCCCCCAAACACGGTCATCGGCCAGCGACCAGATGCCGATCATCGCCAACACCAGCACCAGAGCCTCCAGCAAGGTGTCCAGCGCACGGAAGGCCAGCAACACGGCAGTAATCGGATTGCCGACCTGGGTCATGGCGATGTTCTCCGCCACGGCGGGAGCCAGGCTGGGCGCAGGCGAGGGCAGGGTGAGCACGGCAAACGCCAGTAACAGCGTGATCGAACCGGCGGCCAGTGCTGCCAGGATGCGCGTTGCCAGACCGGGGGCTTGCAGCATCGCACGGTGTTCGACGCTGCGCAGGCGAACGGCAGCGCCCAAGAGCAGAAAGCCGGTCAGTCCGCCGCCAATGGCCGCTTCGGTCAGGGCAACATCGAGCCCGTCCAGCCGCGCCCAGGCAAGGGTAAGCAGCAGGCCGTACACCATAAAGCCAATCACCGCCGCCTGAGTGGAACGCACCAGAACAGCCCAGCCCGCCATGCCGAGCAGCAGGAGTGCAAGTGCGAGATTGAGGGCAAGGCTTGGTGTCATGAATTCGGCATCAGTCAAGCTTGCCGGAACGCACGGCCTGCGCCAGCATCTGGCTGACGATGGCGCCGGAAAACAGCACCAGCAGCCAGATCAGCAGTAATTTAAGCATGGCGTGAATGCTGTTCATCTGCGGCAGCAAGCCCAGAACCACCAAGCCAAGACCGAGGTTATCCGCCTTGGTCAGCGCGTGCAGACGGGTGAAAACATCAGGGAAGCGCAGCAGGCCGAGCGTGCCCGCAAGAAAGAAAAACACGCCGAGCGAGACGGCAAGAATCGTCCAAAGATTCAGCAACAGGCTCATGTGGAATGATCCTGGTCAGCGTCCCGTGGGTGTCGCTGTTGATAAGCATGGACGAAAGCGACCCCGGCAAAGGCGGTCAGTACGGCAAGAATCAGGGCAACATCCACCACTGCGGATTGCTGGTTGACCACGCCGAAAAGCAGCATGGCGGCAATACCGCCCGTACTGAGCAGTTGGGTGGCCATCAGGCGGTCGGTATCGCCGCCGACGAACAGAATGCGTACCAGCGCCACGGCGATACTGAGCACAATCAGCACGGCGGCAAGCAACAGAAAGCTCGTCATGGCCTGTGCCGAGCAGTTGGCAAAACATCGGCCAGCCGCTGTTCTTCCCTGGCCAGTTGTTCGAGGTGCGCCTGATGGATGTCGAGGACGTGGTACACGATGCCACCCCTGGTGTGTTCGCAGGGCAGACTGCCAGGCAAAAGACTGGTCAGGGTGGTGAAGGTGTTGCGCGCAAGTCCCGGCTCCAGCGCCGTCGGGTAGGTAATGAACCCCGGCGCCAGCGGCATGTTCGGGTGAAAGGCACGCCAGGCGACTTCCCAGCCGGCCATGACCGATTGCCACACAAAGCGCGGCATCAGCATGAGCAGTGCCAGCAAGCCGATGCTGCCCTGTGTCGGCGGAAGCAGGCGCAGACTGACCCATGTGGCAGCCAGTACGGCGAGCAGGCCAATCAGCAGGTCGTACCACACAAGACTGGGCATCAGCACCAGCCAGAGCAGGGCGAACAATACAAAGCGTGTCAGAACGTGGGTCATGGGGCGGTGTGCTTCAGTGTGTTTCCCCGGCCTGAGCTAGCACGGGCTCAGCAGCAGGCTCAGGCTTGCGACGTTCAAACACGGCGACATACAGCGCGGGCAGGAACACCAGCGTCAACAGGGTGGCCACCAGCAGCCCGCCCATGATGGCAAATGCCATCGGCCCCCAGAACACCGTTGGCGCGATCGGGATCAGCCCCAGAATGGTGGACAGGGCGGTCAGCATCATTGGGCGCAAGCGTGAGGCTGCCGAGGCGACGACCGCCTCTTGCACGCCTTTGCCTTCCTTGCGGTCGCTTTCGATCTGCACGATCAGAATCACCGCGTTTTTCGCGATCATGCCGATCAGCGCCAGAATGCCGAGAATAGCCACGAAGCCAAGCGGCTGGTTGAACACCAGCAAGGCCATTACCACGCCAATCAAACCAAGCGGCAACACGCTGACCACCATCGCCAGCCTGCGAAAACTCACCAGCATCACCATCATGATGACCAGCATGAGCATAATCATCAGCGGCACCACGGCGAACACCGAGGCCTGGGAGATTTGGCTTTCCTCAAACATGCCGCCGGTGACGACATGGTAGCCCTTGGGCAACTGGGCGTTGAAGGCTTCGACTTTCGGTGCAAGCGCGGCAGTCACCGTATCCGGCAACACGCCTTGGGGTACATCGGCGCGCACGGTCAGGGTGGGCACGCGGTCGCGACGCCAGATCATCGGCAACTCTTGCGTTTCCTCAAAGGTGGCGACCTGACTGAGCGGCACCATGCGCCCGCCGGGGGTGGAAATCTGCATGGCGCTGAGGGTTTCCAGTGAGACGCGCTGATCGTCAATGGAGCGCGCCACCACATTGACCAGGTAAATATCATCGCGCACCTGGGTCAGCGCCGCGCCGCTCATGGTGGTATTCAGCACCGAGGCCAGCGCGCGCGAGCTGATACCCAGACGGCGCACTTCATCCTGATTCACTTCGACGCGAATCTGGCGCGCAGGCTCCATCCAGTCGAAGTTGATGGCACGCATCCGCGCATCCGTGCCCAGCACCTGTGCCAGCTCCAGCGCATGTTGACGCACCTGATCGGCATCCGGCCCGCTCACGCGGTATTGCAGCGGCCAGCCCACGGGCGGGCCAAGCTCCAGCGGCGACACACGGGCAACGACTTCGGGGAAGTCTTTGGCCAGCGTGGCTTCAAGCTTGGCCTGCAAGCGCTCACGCGCCTCCAGATCCTTGGCGACCACCACGAACTGACCAAAGAAGGGATTTGCCAGCTGCACATTCAGCGTCAGGATAAAGCGCACCGCACCGCGTCCGACATAACTGCTGAAATGATCGACATCCGGATCTTGGCTCAGGAAATCTTCCAGTCGCTTGACCTGTGCTTCGGTCGCATAAATCGACGCGCTTTGCGGCAGCGTCATGTCCACGGTCAGCTCGGGGCGGTCGGAAGCGGGAAAAAACTGGCGAGAGACGTGTTGCGACAAATACAGCGCAACAACGAAAGCGGCCAGGGTCAGGCCAATGGTCAGCCACTTGAAGCGAATCGCGCCGCGTAAAAAATGGCTATAGCCGGTGAGCAGCGTACTGGGTTTGGCCTCAGTACCTGCCTTGGGGGATTGCAGAATCGCCTTGCCAATCAGAGGGGCAAAAATAACTGCCACCAGCCAGGACACAATCAGCGAGATGGCGACCACCGAGAATATCGAGAAGGTGTATTCGCCCGCCGAGCTTTGCGCGAAGCCAATCGGCACGAAGCTGGCAATGGTGACCAGCGTGCCGATCAGCATCGGCGCCGCCAGCGTACTGTAGGCAAACGAGGCGGCTTCATCCTTGCTGTCGCCCATGCCCAGGCGGCGCAACATGGCATCCACGGTGGTCATGGCATCATCCACCAGCAGGGTCAGGGCGATAATCAGCGCCCCGAGTGAAATGCGGTGCAGGTCGATGTCCGCAACATTCATCACCGCAAACACAATCGCCAGCGTCAACGGAATGGCCAGCGCCACAACAGTACCCGGTCGCATCCCCAGGCTGATGAAGCTGACCACCAGAATAATGATGATGGCCTGCCACAGCGAGGTGGTGAAATCGTTGATCGCCACATCCACGGTGACCGCCTGATCGGCCACCAGCGTGGTTTCAATGCCATAGATCGGAAGAGCACACGTCTGAACTCCAGTCACGTCAGTCAAT
>CALKWL010000383.1 GCA_938004235.1 uncultured Gammaproteobacteria bacterium | reverse complement strand
TGTTTCTGCGCCGAAGTGCCTTCGTCATCGCCGCAGATGATGTCTTCATCCGCGGCGCTGTCCGTGTGCACTTTGCGGGCACGGGGTTGGATGATGACGTGGCAACCAACTATTTCGACAAGTTGATTCAAGTGCCGCTGCGTGTCCCGAGGCTTGGACCCAATGAGACCAAGGCATACACGGCACTGCTGTTCTTAGAGCGCGCTCATCGTAGTGGGCAGTTGGACACAGAGATTTTCGCGGCCGCGAAAACCAGCGTGGAAGCCCGATTGAGGGAAACCTGGACCGGGAAGGCCGTTGACCTCGCATTCCTCGAAAGCCTTGTCCCGCAGGGGAACGCAGAGCTACTCGGACTTATGGGCTTGGCTGAGAGGCTGGCGCCACTGCTTTTTAGCGCGAGTACGGTCCAAGCCAATCCCCGGCTGATCAAGCGTTTCCTCAATACAGTGTTCTTGCGCAAGACGCTGGCCAAACCGCAAAACATCGACGTGGACGTTCAGGCTCTGGCTAAGTGGCACTTGCTCGAGCGTTGTGATGAGGCAACAGCGAACGCCTTGGCCGAAAAGGTCTCCGCTGAGAGCGAAGGGAGAATCAGCCTTCTTCGTGACGCAGAGGAAGCTGCAAAGGACCAGGAAGCCAAGATCCAACTTCCCTTTGGCGACAAACCATTTTTGCGGGAGTGGCTCCTGCTCGAACCGCTCCTTGGTGACATGGACCTGCGCCCTATCTTGCACCTCAGTCGTGACAGCACGGTAAGGGATTTTGGTGCAGATGATCTTAACTCAGCAGGAAAGGCACTCCGTGATGCATTGATCTCGGCTCGGACATCAAATGATGCGCTGAAGCAGCAGATTCGTGAGGCGGGGGATGTTCAGTCCGGCCTTGCCATGGCTCGTTCCTGGGAGGCGCGGCGATCTAGCCGAACTTGGCAAAAGGCTGAAGAGGTTCTGATGCTCGTTGAAGTCTGTCGAATTCATTCCAGCGCGGGACCACGAGCAGCGGCGCTCGTCAGTCAGGCTCCGGTCGCTCAACTTGCACCTGGGTTGGTGTCAGCACTGGCTAGCTGTGAGTGGGCAAGAGAAGTTCTGACCAAGTGGGAAAGTGACGAGCAGACACCTCAGTCAGTCAAACGAGCAATCACCAGTGCGAGGAAGCAATAGGTGGGTACGTCGACCTCAAGCACGGGGGCAGGCACCGGCGCATCTTTTGATCCGCCTTGGCTCGATGACGCAGGAGGTGCCATTGACAGCGGCCACGCGGACACGCCGCTGGCCCCCGGCGCTGCGCCGCCCGATGGTTCCGACGGAGATGATAGCGATGGACAGGACGAGAACCAAACCCCAGCACCGCCTCCGACTGGACCGGCCAATGCGCCATCGGGCCGATACCGGGAGGCCCGTAGAGCTCTGACGGGGTTCGTGCGGTCTGGTAGCGGCTCAGACCTTCGCCGAGGAGTCTCAAGCTTCGTTAAGAAGGGCATGGGAGGGCCAACGCGTGCGGCGAGCCGTATGCGCACGAGCGCGGTGGCAGCTTCTTCCCTGGGAGGCTTTCTGGCCGCAGCTCGTGACGGTACCGACCCGAGCATTAACGCTTGGGTTGCCTCGGTAAGGCAGCGCGGGCTTTCGGCGCAGGACGCGGCACTCGAGGTTGTGCAGAGGCTCGTCCCGACCGGGGGGAGCCTTGATGAGGAGTCGGCCAAGCACGCGATGGATCAGGCGATTGCCCATCTCTATGAGATGGAACCCGACGCTGACATCTTCAACCTCACAGACGACCAAATCGCGAACGTCATGGCGTATACCGTGGCGTTCGACGCCTACAACCGCGTTCAACTCGAGCTTGGCCGAGTCTTTGAGAAGCTGAGATACGCGCCCCGGCTTATTCAAGAACGTCTGGCGCAGGTCCTCGACTACATCATGGTGGTGGTTAATCGTTCGATGGATAAAGTGCGCGCTGGCGGTGTGCAGCGATCCATGCGAGAGATCGCGGCCGCAGCGTTACAAGACGCGCTTACGGTCTTTGCAGAATCATGAAGATAATCTGCTCAAGTATTGACGCGTTGCCCGAGAGCTTGCCGGCCGGTTCCCGCGCATTCACGTTCTTGGAGCCGTCATCGCAGTCTGACGTCGGACGCATTGCCTATGGTTGGCACCGTGAACTGTAAAACGCAGGTTACGCTCCGTCAGTGCCAGTATGGGATTCTGTGCTCTTCTGCTTCGCCATCTATGCGGCTGATGTGGCAGTTCTTCGCAAGGGGAGCGCGGACGGCTGGACGCGCCAGATTGAACTTAAGGTCACACTCAATGATCCTGCCCCGTGGGAGAAGAGCAGGAATATTGCCGAAAATATGCTCCGAGTGCTGACCGGCGATTTCTGGACGCTTCGATTTTGCTCAGGCGGACCCACGCCGCCAAACGGTCAACGCCGACTCTGTGATCGGGACTGTGTTGCGTTGCTTTCAGGTGGTCTCGATAGTCTTGTGGGGGGAATCGATGCCACTGCTCAGGGGCGTAGACCAATTTTTGTGTCGCAGCTTGCTTTTGAGGACTCTGCCCGCCAGATTGCTTATGCCAACGCACTAGGCGGAGGGGAGTGGCACCAGCAATGGAGTCATAAAGTTGTCTTCGGAGGAAGAAAGGAAACGTCCACCAGAGCCCGTTCGATGGTCTTCTACGGACTGGCAGTGCTGGCAACTTCGCTGCTGACGGTCAGCCGGCCGGAGATCCTGGTTCCGGAGAACGGATTCATTAGCCTCAACCCTCCCTTGCTACCAGGCCGTATGGCCAGCCTCAGCACTCGAACGACACACCCTTTGTTCATGAGGCTGTTGCAGGCGCTGCTCGACGCTGTAGGCATTGATGCGCACTTATCGATGCCTTACCGGTTCAAGACGAAGGGAGAAATGCTGCAACAGTGTGCTGATCAGGCGCTGCTGGCCAAATATGGTTGCGATACGACCAGTTGCGGTCGCTTTCGCACCTACAATCGAACGCACTGCGGTCGTTGTGTGCCATGCATGGTTCGCAAGGCCGCTGTCCTGCGTTGGGGGGCAGCTGACACAACCACGTACAGGTTTTCGTCGCTCTCGGCCGCTGGCAAGACGAGTGCGGACGATCCCATGGCGGTGGCCTGTGCTGTACTGGCCGCCGAACAGCGGGGAGTCGATTCGTTCCTGGGGGCGACACTTTCTTTTGCTTTCGATGCCGACCGTCAGCACTATCGGCGCGTTGCTGAGCGGGGTTTGGCTGAGCTGGCAGTATTGCTTCGCAGAGATGGTGTGCTGTGATGGATTTTCATTGCCATCTGGATCTCTACCCTGATGCCAGGCAAGTCTACGCCGAAGCCTTGCAGCGCAATGAGTTTGTCTGGCTTGTAACAACGAGTCCAAAGGCTTTCGCAGCAACGTCTAGAGTTCTTCCAACCACACAGGGGCTCTTGGTCTCACCTGGGCTCCACCCAGAGGTTGCAGACAAGAAATCCGGCGAATTGGAGATGTTGCTATCTCAGATTGAGACTTGCGCCGGGGTGGGTGAGGTTGGTCTCGATGGCTCGGCACGGTACAGCCGGTACTTCGATCTTCAGCGGCACA
>CALKWL010000382.1 GCA_938004235.1 uncultured Gammaproteobacteria bacterium | reverse complement strand
CTGGCGCATGAGCGCAGGGTTAAACCTCTCCACTAGCAATGGGCAGGTTCGGGCGTTGATCGGCGATCTCGATCCAAACGATCCGATCTTTGAATTCAACCCCAATGGCGATGCCATTGATGCGTTTCTGAGCGTTGCGCGAAACAACAGCGTGAAGCGGGCGGCGGCAATGGCACTGCGTGCCATTGCCACTAGCGAAGTGTTGACCAAGAAGAAATTCCGCATGATGGAAATCGAGGTGGACACCGCAGCCTTGGCGCGGGAACTGCGAAACATGGCGAACGATCTAGATGCACAGGCTAACTTGGACGATGGACTAACCGCGAAACAGGGCGACATTGTAGCCATTGCCGCTGTGCTGGCATAGCCCTCCGTTGGCGCAGCGTTGTGGCGTGTGGTGGCGTAAAAACCACCACACGTAAACAAACATGGGAATTCCAGGCAGATTATCAAACGCAACTCCCCCGCATGGAATAGGGGCCAAAGAGGTCTCGTTTCTACTTAACCGTGTGTGTGATATTCAGCGCGTAAACCCCACAAGTACAAACAGGAACAACCGCTCAGATATTGCCGTTAAACTGCCTTGTGGTGAGCCACAAGTACAATTGGAAAGGCCACAATACTCCACGACCCGCGAACGCGGGGCAGAGTTTGGGGCGACGGCCCAGGTAGTTCGGATCATAACGGCCGTTCCTGAGAACCGCCCCCAACAGGGAGACAAGCTGATACTAGAAGGGGCTGAATACACCATCCGCGAGGCGGATGGTTGGCCGATGGTGAGCAACCCCATTTTCTATCATATCCGCATGGAGAGACGGCCGTGATTCAATTCTATGCCGACATATCAGAGGCCAGTGTCATGCAGCGGCAGATCATCGAGGCCATGCGCTGGCTGGCTGGTAATGGTGATAACCGCATAGAGGCAGCCATGAATGGAATCTTGGCGGCTGGGGCAGAATATGCCGCCGAAATATCCCCTTTCATTTCTGGCGCGTTGTCCTCTTCTATCTACCCTGTTGTGGAGCGGGTCGGGCCAATTAGCGCGGAAGGGCGTATTACGCTGGCTCATGTGGAGAACCCCCTTTTCGGGGGGTACACCGATGTGTACGGGCCAACGGTGCATGACGAGGGCGCGTTCGGCGGGCTTGGCCCACCGAAACCGTTTATGGCTGACACAGCCGAGCATATGGAAAGCGAATTGATACCTGGCTTGGCAAGCGAACTTGAGTATCAGGTCGTGGGGATATTCTCATGATAACCAGCACGATCATCAAGGATGTTCAAACCGAACTATCCGAAAAGCTCGGAACGTTGCTCGTTGGCGACGCGCTCCCCGGCAAGGCGATGTACGCCTATCGCACACTGCCCGGCGATCTGGCCGTGGAAATTGGCATAACCCACATGGGAAGCCGCAACGAGGACAATGTGACGGGGGGCGATGGTTATAGCATCCTGTACAGCGTGTTCGTTTTTGCCCAGCACCTCAACGATGCAGAAACGCTAGAGTTGGCCGAGAATGCGCTAGGTGAAATAGAAAGTTTAATTCTCTATGGATTAGACCAGGCGGATGACGCACTTTACACAGGCGACAATTACGACTATCTGAAGTTTGAGTGGTCAATGCGTCCGCCTGCACCACGCGATGTACCCAATGTGCGTCATGGGTTGATTTACTTGAGGGCGTACATTTAATCATGAGTATTGACTTAAGCAAGTACCCGCCAAACGGCCGTTACCGCTGCCGCAAGGGGCGCGTTGCCAAGAGTTCTGACCTGGTGTATTGGGACGGCGAAAACCTAGACCCGTCCAAAGTCGGGGAGGTGTTTATCACCCCGTTTGACAAGGACACTAACGGCAACGCACTGACATTCACCATGTCCAATGCGGAACCGTGGCAAGTGGCCTTTCTTGTCCTACAAAAGAAGATTATCGAATTGTGCGAGGCGGGGGCGAAAACGCCTAGCGGTACCCCGCTACCAGAAGGCTTCCCAGCGCGTGACAAACTACTGGCGAATGGTATCGAGTATTTAGAACTGGTGCCCACCACGTCGGCCGGGCTAACGGCCGTTGCCGGGGTTGGCGAGGCAACCGCAAAAAAGATTTTGGAGGCAATGAACAATGGCTAAAACTGCCAATTCTGTAAACAGTCGCCGTATGCGAGTGCGAGTGCAAGTGACGACGGACATGATCGCCGCGTTCCCTTCCCTCTTCCCCACGCTGGCGACAGCCGAGTTTCTCACCATTGACGCGGTGATGAAAAACATCACTGGTGGTGGTGGCACTCGCGCCGTCACCGAAGAGTTTGTGACCGGCGACTCGGAAGGTATCGTGGATGTCGATCCGCATGTTTCGCGGGGAGAGAACGTCATTGAGGTTCTGTATGAGAACGGAAAGGGAGAGTACGGCACCGATGATGTAGACCTGTACACCCTTCTCTATAACCTGTTTTACGCCAGCACACCTCTTTCGTTGCCGGTTGATTACTCAATTGCGGGCGGGGCGGTCGGCGACGAACTGTTAAGCAGCGATACGGACGAAACATTCCTGACGGCTCTGAACGAACCAGTTGGGGGCGTTGACGCGACTGGTCGCACGCGATGGAGCTTTAGCATTCGTACACCACGCTGGACTCCAAGTGTAATTACATAATCTGTCAGCAAGGAGAACAAACATGAGCAAGCAAGTCGGCGCAGTACGCGCCAAGTTCACCGTTACCGAGCGAACGGAAACCTACAACAACCCGGATGGTGCATTCGTTAAATTGGAGGCACTTTGGAACGACGGCGATCCGGAAAACAAGACGTTTTGGGACGCAACGCCCATTGGCGAGTTGACCATGACGATCACAAATCCGGGGGCAGCGCAGCTTTTTAAGGCCGGTAAGGTGTATTACCTAGACTTTACCCCAGCCGAGTAATTTATTGTGGAGGGCACAAGTAATGCAGCAGAATTCAAACAGTTTGGGAGAGGTTGAAGCCTCTCCCGATTTGTCAAAACTAATTGACCTGGCGGCCGCCGACGCAACGGCCGTTATCTCTTACTTCCAAAACCTGTATCCAGAAAGCACATCCGATGATGTGGTGGCAGTACTCATGGAATTGGCGCGGCAGATACAGGCGCAGGAGTCCGGGAAAGAAGCCCCATTGGGCTGGCACTACGTGCGCCTTCCGGCCCCTTTCCAAGGGTGGGCGCTGGTGCGCGAATGGCTGACAGCCGAAAACATCATGGGGTATACGCGATACGCCAACGCAGAGAAAGGGGAGAAACTACCAAAGAAAGTTGCGGCACTTCTCCCCGTGGCGCGTGAATTTTGGCTACGTGTAAGTGCTGGCTTTATTGTGTTTGAGGAAGCGGCCGTGCGCGGGAAGGCGTTCCCCATTTCGGCAGACTTGGCAATTAGCGACGAGTTCCCAATGATGTTGGGGGCATTCGTGCTTCGTGAAACGGCGGAAGCACTGAGGGACGCGACGAACCTAAAAAAATAGCGTGGGCGGTTGAGGCGGCCTGGGATAACCCCAAATTGCCTATGCCGTGGCCGTGGCAATTGTGCTTACACTGCATGAATGTGGCTGAGTTCACTTTCATTCAGTGGCCGGTAAAAGGTGGATGGCTCAAAAACAAATTTTATTTGGAAATGATGAGCGTCACCGCCCGCGTGTGGAACTTCAAGCGGCGTGTTAGCCGTGATAAATATGAGTGGACTCCTGAAGATGTTGACTTTGACGCTTGGCTATCGAAAGGCAAGCCCAAGGCGACAGTCATTGGCGAGGCCGCTATGTGGGCAATGGAGCAAGGTCTGATAGATGGCGACGACCATTGATATTCTGTTACGAATATTAAAGAGTGGCGACGGGTTGCGTGAAACTGCCGCTGACTCTGAACGTCTACAGGCAGAACTAAAGCAGCTAAACCAGCGTTTCAACGAGGTCAACGTTGATATGCAGCAGCACGCGGCGCGTCTCAAAGAGACATCCGCAGGCTATGCCGATGCTGCGGCCGATGCCAAACGACTAGAAGCGGAGTATGATCGCCTCTCCCAGGCCCTTGCCACCCAAAACCAAGATTTAGATCGTGCCAGAACAGAACTACGGCAAAACGAGCAGCAGGTTGAGAGCCTATCCAACGAACTCGAACAGCTTTACCAGCAATACAC
This sequence comes from uncultured Gammaproteobacteria bacterium, assembly GCA_938004235.1. Lineage (GTDB taxonomy): Bacteria > Pseudomonadota > Gammaproteobacteria > Halothiobacillales > Halothiobacillaceae > Thiofaba. Next base: position 3,247 of record CALKWL010000382.1, on the reverse strand, counting down.
CCAAACCGCTTCCGCGCAAGATCAAAACGTAGACTCTCTTAATCGGCTTGAATCGGAGATGGAGCAAGTGGAAAGCCAGCTTGCCCAAGCTGCTGCCCGTTCTGACGAGTTGCGTAACGACCTGGCTCAACTAGAAGCCCAAACCGCTCAAACTGGTGCTGAATTCAACGAGACGCAAAACTATCTCACGCAAGCGTATGAGGCTGAAGCGCGGCTGGGTAGCGAGTCCGAACAATTGGCACAGAGTTTGGCATTTGCCGAAAGCGAGGCAAGTCAGCTTTCTGCCGAGATGGACAGGTTGCGGCAGCAGGGGCAAGATGCCGCCAGCGGCATGGAGCGGTTAGAAAACCAAGCAGAACAGACAGCCGCAGCCATGACGCAGATGGACGCGGCCAGCGATAAGGCGGCCGCCGCCGCCAAAAACGTTGGTGAGTCCGCAGGCAAGTCCCGCCTTTCGTTACAAAGTATCGGCGAGTCGGTTCTATTAGGCTTCGGTATCGGCACTGGCACTCAGATCATCGAGAATATGGTGTTTGGGTTGCGCGATCTGGCTACTCAGGTAGCCGAGATCGGAACTGAGATAGATTTCCAGACGCGCAAGATAGCCACAACAGGCGCAAGCGAGGGGTTTTTAGCCAACCTCATACCCCAGATAACAGAGGCCGATAGCAAGATCGGCCGACTGTCTAGCGAAACACTCCCCACGCTGTACGCGGTACTGTCGGCCGGGGAAAGCGCGGGCGTAAACGAGAAAAATGTAATAGAGCAACTCACACTGTCCAGTGACGCGGCACTGGCGGGTGGGGCTGACTTGCAAGAGACATTTAAGCTAGGCACATCTATTATTTCGGCGTATGGAGCCGAAAACCTAAAGCTGGTAGATGTTTACGATCTTCTCTTCACTGCCGTCAATGAATCAAAGCTGGAATTCTCTGACTTTGATAGCAAGTTAGCAAGCGTAACTGCTATCAGTGGCGAGTTGGGGCTATCTCTTGATAATGTCACCGCAGCGATAGCCACGATGAACAACCAAGGTTTGGGCGCGGCAGAGTCCATGACCTCGACGGCGCGGCTTCTGGATGCACTCAGCAAAGAGGGCAAGAAAACAGCCGACATTTTCAAAGAAGAGACTGGCAAGAGTTTCCGCGAATTCGTGGCTGAGGGCGGCACACTCGCCGAAGCAATGCAAGTTTTGGAGGCGCGGGGCCAACGGACGGGCGAGTCTATCAACGATATGTTCAGCGAGATTCGTGCCGGACGCGGGGCACTGCTGCTGACAGGCGAGGGTGCCAACGAGTTTGCGCGTCAGATGGATGTGGCGCAGCAAGCGACGGGCGCGATGGAGGAGGCGGCGGCGAAGTTTTCCGATTCCATGCTACTGGCCGAACGCCAACTTGAGGCCACAAAGGAGACGGGCAAGATTCTCTTGGCAGAGGTGTTTGAACCGCTCCGGCACTGGTGGATAGAATCGCGCACCGCCGCAAATGAGGACAGGAACGAAGCGTTAAGATCGGTTATTGGGAACCGGGCGGTACTTGACATCCTTCGTCACAAAAATCTATCCCTCCGCGAATATGCTGCGGCGAGGATGGCGGCCACACGCGAGGATGTGAATGCCGCAACCGTAATAGACGATCAGGCGCGGGCAATGGCGCGGGCAACCATTGCCGTCAAGATATTGCAAGAGGGTTTCACCGGCACCAAACAAGAACTCATCGATCTGGTTAATGAGCAAGAACGGTTCAACCAGATCGTTGAGGCTGGCAAAAATCGCGCCGCTGGATCGCGCTCCGGCCGATTCTCTGAGGAAATAGAAGCAACGGCCGTTGCCGCATCCAAAGCAAAACTCACCCTTGAAGACGTTGGTCAGGAGATAGAAAAATACCAGTCCCGTGTAGACGCTGTTACTGAAGCTAACGGCTTGAGTAGCCAAACCTTTGCCGCCCTTGCGGTGCAGTTGGGCGGGGTGCAAGAGGCAATGGATTATGTCGCCGCCTCGACACGCGACGGTGTGAACGATAACCATGATTACGCGGTGTCTGTTGACGACATTGCCGCCGCCGAGGAAGAGAGACAGGCAAAATTACAGGAAACGATAGCCCTGTATTACGATTTACGAGAGGCAAGCGGGCAAGCATTCGCGGAAGGGGCACAGGCCGCTATTGATACCATCGCCGCTTTCAATGACAGCCTATCGAAGTCGTTTGTAGCGGCCTTTGAGGCAGACCCGAAAGATGGGGGTTTTTTCACCCGTGCGCTTGATTCCGTAGGCGATCAAATAGTAATGGTCGGCGGACGCACGCAAGAGCAAAACGACCGTTTGGAAGATTTAGAAAAGCAGTACGAAAAAACAGCCAAATCTATACAGGATTACGAGGCTGGCGTAAAGGGAGCGTCTTACAGCGACGAACGGCGATCCAGCACACTAGAAGATCAACGAGCGAAATTAGAGGCCATTGGGCAGGAAATGGAGACATTGCAGGCCATACAGGGCACCCCAACCCCGATGTTCTTTGACGTGAAAATAAACAAGGATTCGGTAACAGAAGCCCTATTCAGTGCCATTAGTGATAGTGACATTAGTATGGGGGATATTGCCACTATCGGGCTGGAGCTGGGGCAGTTCAATGATGAAGCGGCAGAAGGCGCGGCGAAGGCTGCGGCAATTGAGGCGAAGATAGCCAGTCTGGTGGATGGGGTTGAGCGCGGGATCGTCCCTGTTTCCGCGTTACGCGAGGAAATGAGCAAGTTCGTTGAGGAACTCGATCAGGCTGATGGGTTCGACGCGGTTCAAGGGATTATAGACAATATATCTGACACCAATGCCGTGCCTACCATGCAGGAATTATCACAGCAGCTAGTGAACGTTGCGTCTGATGCGGGTTTGTCGGTAGAGCAATTGGCCTTACTTGGTGACGGGTTAGGCATTTATAGCGATGAGGTCTTGGAAGCGGCACTGCAAACCGCGCTTGTGGACGCAAAAGTAAAGGAGTTGGTGGAAAGTTTTAAGGGTGGTCAGATCACGGTGTCAGAAATGCGTGAAGAGTTGCGCCAATTCCGAGATGGGCTGTTGGCAGACAGCGACTTGGATAGCACAATACAGCAAATAGACGATCTGAACGCCTCGATAGCAGAACTCCCAACCGAATACCAATTGGATATTTCTACCAACCTGTCTGGTGATGGTGGGGGGACGGGGTTTGTCACCCCGCCGCTTCTCAAAGAGAAACTAATACCCGAATTGCAG
>CALKWL010000381.1 GCA_938004235.1 uncultured Gammaproteobacteria bacterium | reverse complement strand
TTGGTTAGAATATCGGCCTGTCACGCCGAGGGTCGCGGGTTCGAGTCCCGTCCGCTGCGCCATTTATAGTTTTTTACCGTCCCAGGCGGTACTAAACAAACACTCTAAACCCGCATTCCTCCTAGGTTCGCGGGTTTTTTCTTGTCTATAACGTCCTAAAGCATCCTATTGCAGCCCGGCAACTTGGGGGGTATAGATAGGGATACATGGCCTAGCACTGATACCCCCGTTTTTCCGTACCCCCAAGGACGTACCACCATGCCGCTGACAGATACCCTCATTCGTCAAGCAAAGCCCGCCACAACGCCGTTTAAGCTGAGTGATGAAAAGGGCATGTTCCTCTTAATCAATCCGAACGGCTCAAAATACTGGCGGCTCAAATATCGCATCGGGGGTAGAGAGAAATTATTGGCCTTGGGCGTGTATCCCCAAGTGAGCTTAAAGGAAGCACGGGAACACCGCGATGATGCCCGCAAGCTCATAGCCAACGGCATAGACCCGGCAGAGTTGCGCAAGGCTGAGAAAGTCACGCTATCCGAAGCCAAGCAGGAAGAAGAAGCCGCCAAGGAAGTAGAACGCCTGCTGCAAGCTGGTGGAGCCTTGCCCGGTTCATTCCGCGCGATTGGTGAAGAGTGGGCGGCTAAGTATCTGGCTGACAAGTCACCCAAGTACAGGCAAAAGGTCATCAGCCGCCTGAGCGTGGAAGTCTATCCCTACCTTGGCAACCTGCCCGTGAAGGACATTACCGCGCCGCTGATTCTGGAAGTGCTGCGACGGATTGAAGCACGCGGCACTATCGAAAGTGCCTACCGCGTCAAACAGAACATTGGGCAGATATTGCGTTATGCCATCGTGACAGGCCGCGCTGAGAATGACCCCACGCCTGCCCTTGGTGGAGCACTTGCACCCATGCCCAAGGACAGACACCACGCCGCCCCCACCGAACCCAAGGACGTAGCGCCGCTGCTGCGCATCATGGCCGGGTATCGTGGTTCACCGCTCACACGTTGCGCCTTGACCCTTGCGCCGCTGTTGTTTGTCCGACCGGGGGAGCTGCGTGCAATGGAGTGGGCACACCTTGACCTTGATGCAGCCGAATGGCGCTACACCACCACCAAGACCGGGCAAGAACATCTCGTGCCACTGGCACGTCAAGCCGTCGAAGCCTTGCGCGAGCTCCAGCCGCTTACAGGCGGCGGCAGATACGTTTTCCCCGGCGCACGGAGTGATAGCCGCCCCATGTCTGAAAACACCGTCAACGGGGCTTTGAAGCGCCTTGGCATTGATACACAGAACGAACTGACCGGCCACGGTTTCAGGGCAATGGCGCGCACCCTGCTGGAAGAGGTTCACGGCTTCAGGCCGGAGGTGATCGAACTGCAACTAGCCCACGCCGTGCGCGACCCCCTAGGCCGGGCATACAACCGCACCAAACACCTGAGCGAGCGCAAGCGCATGATGCAGGTGTGGGCGGATTATTTGGACGAATTGCGCGAAGCCAAGAACGTCATTCATGCCAGCTTCACCCAAGCCGCTTAAAGGAGATAGTCACATGCTTGCACATTGCGCTATCATCAACCCATGAACAGCAAGCACCGCAAAACGCTTGAAGTCATCTTTAGCAACCCGGTCAACGGTGCGCTTGAGTGGGGGCGCATTGAAGCCCTGCTTCGTGCTGTTGGTTGCCGTGTTGTCGAGGGTTCAGGTTCATCCGTCACCTTCGAGAAAGACGGCATCCGCGCCCACTTTCACCGCCCACACCCGGAAAAAGAAGCCCTGCGCTACCGCGTGCGCGCCGCCCGTGACTATCTGCAAACCTTGGGAATCAAGCCATGAACACCATGACCTATAAGGGCTACACTGCCCGCCTAGATTACGACGATGAAGACCGGATTATTGTTGGGCGCATCTTGGGTATACGCGACATTGTGACCTTTCACGGTGAAGCCGTTGCCGAACTGGAACACGCCTTTCATGAAGCCGTTGATGACTACCTGAGCGCCTGCGCCAAGCTGGGGCAGGAACCCAACAAGCCCGCAAGCGGTAAGTTGATGCTGCGCATACCGCAAGAGGTTCATCATGCCGCGCTGGTGGCCGCTGGTGCATCCGGCAAAAGCCTGAACCAGTGGGCAGCCGAAGTATTGAGCAAGGCCGCGCACGTCTGACATAACAAAGGCCGGGGGTGCAACCAACACCAACCCGGCCTTCTAACCATTCACGCACAAGAGAGGTGCAAAAATGGGTAAAAACATCTTGGAGCTACCTAGAGGGTGTCGTCACAAGACTTTCAACCAGATAGCCATGCAACGAATTTGAGCTGCGGCCAGAAAGGAAGCCGCATGTTTGGCATAGCGTGTTGCGATGCCGCGCCACTGCTTGAGATGTAAAAAGGCATTCTCAACGAGATGCTTGTGCCGATAGAGCGCCTTGTCGTAGGCGCGCTGCTCTTTACGGTTTTTACGCGGTGGAATCTCCGCCTTCATGCCTTGGGCTTCGGCCTGAGTGACGATAGCATCACTGTCATAACCTCGATCAGCCAGCAAGTGTTCGGCACTCAAGTCCTTAATCAACGTGCTGGCATACGTACAATCCGCCTCGGTGCCTGCGCTCAGGAGGATACGCACAGGCATCCCATGCGCATCCACCGCAAGATGCAGCTTGCTATTCAGCCCCCTTTTGTCACGCCCATGGCTTGGTTGCCTCCCCGCGCCCCGGCGGCATGGGGATGCACTTTGGCATGAGTGGCATCAATCATCAGCCATTCATAGTCCGGTGCGGTGATCAGCGCATCAAGCAAGCCAGACCAGATAGCCTTGTCGCGCCAGCGGCAGAAGCGCCGATGCGTATTCTTCCAGTCGCCGTAATCAGGCGGCAAATCACGCCATGGCGCGCCGGTGCGCAGGATCCAGAAAACCGCGTTGATAAACAATCGGTTATCTCGAGCCACGCCGCCCCAGACACCACGGCGGCCAGGTAAAAGGGGTTCCAAGAGGCTCCAGGTATCATCGGACAGGTCATGCCGCCGATGGGCGGGTAGGGGTGTGGGGATTGTTGTTGTCATTCGGCGATAATAAGCGAAGAGACCACCTTGTGACGACAACCTCTAACCACTGGTTCGGCACCAAAGAAAAATTGGCCAAGACATTTGTGATCTCGTACCACTCATAAGGGCAAACGGCTCGCAAGACTGCGGCGGCTGAGCTGGTTTCAAGAAAAGTCCAGCGAGCACGAATGGCGGGATCAAGTACTAGCGGGTCTTCAAATGTGTGGGTTTCATACATGGGCAAAAGCCTCCTTGCTGATGGAAATGTTCATGTGTTTGTCGCAACCAACGCTGCCGCCGTCATCATCCACCCCGCCGACCCCGTGTACCACGTCCAGCCTCCGCGTCCGTTGTGCGGTTCCACGCCGTACACGTCCGCCGCGATCACATACGGTTCGGTCATGTAGCGCTCCGCGCCCTGCTGGGTCGCCGTGTGGCGGATGGGGCTGATCATTTCCAGCAGCTCCAGCGCCTTGTCCTTGTGGCCGGCCTGGGCGTAGGCCATGACGGCCCAGAGCGCGGCGTGGGTGTATTGGCCGCCGTTTTCGCGCACGCCGGCGACGTAGCCCTTGATGTAGCCGGGGTCGTGCGGGGTCTGGTCGAAGGCGGGGGTGAGCAGGCGGATGATGCCGACGCTTTTGTCGATCAGGCGGGCGTCCATGGCGCTCAGTACTTGCTCCACGCGTTCACCCGTTGCGGCGCCGGTGAGCACGGCCCAGGCCTGGGCGAGGGTGTCGATCTGGCATTCGTCGGAGGTCCTGGAGCCGAGCACCGCGCCGTTGTCGTACCAGGCGCGGCGGTACCAGGCGCCGTCCCAGCCTTCGGTGTTCAGCGCCTCGAACAGCTTGGCGCGGTGGGCGCGGTATTTTTCGGCACGGGCGAGGTCGCGGCGGGCCTCGCATAGGGGGATGAAGTCGCCGAGGATGGCGTAGAGGAACATGCCCACCCACACGCTTTCGCCGATGCCTTCGCGACCGACGCGGTTCATGCCGTCGTTCCAGTCGCCAGTGCCCATCAGCGGCAGGCCGTGCTTGCCGACCTTGAGCGAGCGGTCCAGGGCGCGGCAGCAGTGTTCGTACAGGTCGCCCTGGGCGCCGGATTCGTGCGGGACCATGAAGCGTTCGTCCTCGCCGTCGTCCAGCAGCGGGCCGGTCAGGTAGCGCGCCTGCTCGTCGAGGATGGCGGCATCATGGGTGTGCTGGATGTACTTGGCGGTGGCATAGGGCATCCACAGCAGGTCGTCGGAGAAGCGGGTTCGAATCCCCCGGCTGGTGCCATCCGGGAACGGGTGCCACCAGTGCAGTACGTCGCCTTCGACGAACTGGTTGGCGGCGTTGAGCAGGATTTGATCGCGGGTGATCCGCGCGTCGTGGCGGATCAGGTTGAGCGCGTCCTGCAACTGGTCGCGGAAGCCGAACGCGCCGCCGGACTGGTAGTAGGCGGTGCGCGCCCAGATGCGGCAGACGAGGGTCTGGTACGGCAGCCAGTGGTTGACCAGGATGTCCACCTCCGGCTTGCCGGTGTGTACGCGGGCCTTTCCGGTGAAGTCTTTCCAGAAGGTTTTGACGCGCTCCAGTGCGGCATCGACCGCGCCGGGCTTGCGCAGGCTGTGGAGCAGGTCATGCAGGCCGTCGGCAGCATTGGTTTCGCCAAGTACAAACACCACGCTGCGCATATCGCCCGGCTCGATGGTGAGTTGCGCTTGCAGGGCGGCGCAGTCGTAACCTGTGCCGGTGCAGGCATCGAGCACGGCGGCTGTTTCCACGGCCAGCGGACGCGCCGGGCTGCGCCCCTGGCCGATGGTGCTTGCGCGGTTGGCGCTGTGATGCACGGCTTCAACAGGGGAGAGCAGCGCAACATAGGCGGTGCCTTGCGCAAACGTTGCGAAATCCATCCTTGGATTTCGCCCTTCGGGTGATGCTTCGCATCCCAGCGTCGTTCCAGACGACGCTTTTCCGGCCTGCGGATTCTGCGCGGTGAGCGCATGGGCAGCTTCATCCCAACGGGTTTCAAGATGCGCGGCGGTGTCTTTCGGATCCACGTCCAGCACCAGACGGTTGATATTGAACAGCGACAGGCGGCGCGGCTGCTCGGACAGATTGCGCAGTTCGATTTTCACGATGCGGCATGTTGTGTCCAGCGGCACGAAAACCGTGGTGCGCTGCTCCAGATCGCTGCTGACATGGCGGAAGCTGGTGTAGCCCAGGCCGTGGCGCACTTCGTAATCGCCCGCGCCCGAAACAGGGCCGGGGGTGGGCGACCAGTACAGTCCGGCATCCTCGTCGCGGATATAAAACGCCTCGCCATGCGGATCGGTGACCGGGTCGTTATGCCAAGGCGTGAGCCGGTGTTCGCGGCTGTTTTGCGCGAAAGTGTGCATCGCGCCGGATTCGGTGACGATGCAGCCTGAATTATGTGCATTGGCCAGCACATTTGACCAGGGCAGCGGCGGGCGCTTGAGCGTGCCATCAGCTTGTTTGGGCAGGCGGATGACATATTCCGAGCCGTCGGCATTAAAGCCGCCATAGCTGTTTTCAAATTGCAGCAGCTCGGCGCTGTGGTGCGGGGCAAGGGTGCAGCTCGTAGGGTGCGCCGCGCGCACCGATGCTTTCTCCATGGTGCGCATGGCGCACCCTACAGCAAAGTCGGACAAGCTCGCGCTCACAGGTACATCCAGCAACGCCAAGGCCGCCTCCCGATCATCCGCCACACCCAGCACAAACACCGCCTCGCCCGCCGCCCCCGGCGCAAGCTCCAGCAGCGTGCGCAAACTCAGGCAAGGATCAAGCACATTGCCCGCCGTTTGGCTCAATTCGCCGCCAAACATCGCCAACGGCGCAGCCAGCGAGCGCCCACGGCCAATAAAACGCATACGATCCGTTTCAAAGCCAGTGACCGGCGCACCGACCAACCCATGCACCAACAGAGGAAAACGCTCATCCGCCCCACGCGGGCGGCGCTTGGCCAACAGCGCGCCCTGCTCCAACACCGCTTCGGTCTGCACAAACAGCTTGGCAAACGCAGGATGTCCCGCATCGGCGGCGGCATGGTGAATCACCGGTTCCAAATACGAGGTCAGTTCGATGCGGCGCGACGTGTCGCCCACATTTTTCACGCGCACACGGCGCAGCTCTCGCCCGGCCTCCAGCGTGACCGTCATGCTCGCTTCGATGCCATGCACATGTTTGACAAAGTGGGCGACCTCATCCGTGAAGACCTGTCCATAGGCCGCGCCGTCAGCGTCCGGCACGGGCTGGCTACCCATCGACCAAAACGCGCCCGTGTCCACGTCGCGCAGGTAGATAAAGAAACCGAGACCATCCTCGATCATGTCGCCCCGCCAGCGCGTCAGTTGCAGTTCACCAAAGCTCGATTCGCCCGCGCCGGAAGGGGTGAGCATGAGCTGATAGGTATCACGGGTTAGGGTATGGGCGGCGGAAGTCATGAGTACCTCGGTGCTGGGGAGGGTTAAGTGAGGCGAGCTTAGTTGTTTGAGCTTACTGATTGACTGAACGCCAATCCATAGTAGAGCGCAACCTGTTCTTTCACCGCACAGCCGATGCTATGCGTTGTCGCGTACCGGAAGATTGCGCGGTTTTTTGACAAAGCACTCAGGGTGCTCATCATGATAGTTTTTCATGGCCTGCATAGGGGTTTGGTAGTCCAGTGCCTTCTGCGGTAGTTGGTGATTGTATAACCAAACATAGCGCAGCAGTGTTGCCTCCAGCTCCTCACCGGACTGGAAGTGATGCGTGCGCAGAATATCGGCAATACGGCCATTGAAGCGTTCGACCATGCCATTGGTTTGCGGTGTCCGCGGCTCGGTGAGTCGGTGTTCGATCCCCAGCTTGTCCTCACCGTGTTGAGGTACATGCCGGACATCCCTGCGGGATCCCTTCCGGCACTGCTCAACATCGATTCGGCCTGCGCCATGGGCGGCGACCGTCCTGCGGAGCTTTGCTCCACAAATGACTTGACGGCATCACGCCTATCGCCGGCTCCTCGGCTTCGCGCAGCTCTCCATGCCTCGTCAGGCGTGGCAGAGCTGATCGAATTCGTGTTGCCCCGTGGCTTCCCGTGCGCGCCCG
>CALKWL010000380.1 GCA_938004235.1 uncultured Gammaproteobacteria bacterium | reverse complement strand
GTCGCCCTCAACGCCCAACGTGCGCTCGAAGAAGCGCAAGGCCATATCCGCTGGCTGCGCCCGGACTATCAAAACCCGCAAGCTTCCGTAGGTGCGGGCTTGCGCAACACAATGCCGAAGGCTGGCGGTCGTGATGGGTCTGGTGAACGCTGTGCCTCCCCCTCGCTCTGGAGTATGGGGGCGAACCCGATGCAGGCAAACCAACAGCCCATAGTGGCTTTATGAGGACGATGTCATGCTCGAAAATCACGCTGACTGGACTTGGGTGCCAGCTATGGAATGGGAGTGGCGGGCGGGCGACGCAACCCAAGGCGTGCACACCCGCGAAGGCCTGCTTGTCTGGTGGGAACGCCCTGGAGGGGCGCGCGGTTACGCTTTCGAGTCCGCGCGGCCACAGGCTTTTCGTGAATTTATTTCACGTGGGGCACCGGTTCCCGCCCCGCCTCACGTGATCGAAGCGCTTCGCCACCTGCTGCAAAGCCGGGGATAATTCACCTGTTGGATGAGTCACCCCACGCTGGAGCATGGGAGCGATCAAAAATTGTTTGGCGACGCAAGGAAACCCAGATTGGAACATGATTATTGGCACGTGCGTTGGGCGCTGAATCAAATCGGTTTTCATCAGGCCGAGATCAATCCGCTGTTGCAGCGCTTTTGGCCTGCGCTAAATCTTGCGCCGGGTGATGAGGTGCTGGTTCCGCTGTGCGGCAAGAGCAAGGACATGCTGTGGCTGCATCAGCAAGGCCATGCGGTGCTGGGGGTAGAGCTGTCACCGCGTGCGCTGGCGGAGTTTATTGCCGAGAACGGTTTGACGGGCGAGCCGGTGCAGCACGCGCATTATTGCGGCTATGACTTGCCGGATATGACGCTGCTGTGCGGGGATTTCTTCAAATTAAGCCGGGATGATTGTCAGGATGTGCGCGCTGTTTACGACCGTGCCGCGCTGGTGGCTTTGCCTACGGCCATGCGCGTGGATTACGCCAGGCATCTGCTGGAAGTGCTACCCAAGGAGGGCCGGATTTTGCTGGTGAACATGGAGTTCGATTCGCCGGATGGTCCGCCGTTTTCGGTGGTGCAGGCCGAGGTTGAGCGGCTGTTCGTCGCAGCGCAGGCGGTGGAGTTATTGCACACTGAAACCAGTTCACGCAAGGGTATGACCCTGGTTGAAAAGGTTTTTTTAATCACCTGCTGAGGTGGGCTGCTAAGCTCGGTGTACGAGTCATAATCTTGGGAGACAAACCATGTCTGAGCGTTGTTATGCCTTGTGGGATTTGCCTGTGCGTTTGTTTCACTGGTTGCTGCTGGCGGCGATTGTGACTGCGGCGGTGAGTGCGAATCTGGATGCGATGACGCTGCATATCTGGGCGGGTCAGACCGTGTTGGGGCTGGTGCTGTTTCGCTTGCTGTGGGGGGTACTGGGTACGCGCACGGCGCGGTTCGCCAGCTTTGTGCGCTCACCGGCTGCGGTGCTGGCGTATGCGCGCACTCTGCCTGCACAGATGAAGGTGCTGCATCTTGGGCACAATCCAATGGGTGCGTTGTCGGTGCTGGCGCTGATCGGGCTGACGCTGATTCAGGCGGCAACGGGCTTGTTTGCCGATGATGATGTGATGACGCAGGGGCCGCTGGCGCATCTTGTGTCATCAAGTACGCGGGAATGGATCACGAGTTGGCATAAGCTGAATTTCAATCTGCTGCTAGGCATGATCGCGCTGCATGTGCTGGTGATTGCGCTGTACCTACGCGTGGGTGGGCAGAATCTGGTGCGCCCGATGCTGACAGGCAAGGCTTGTGCAGCGGAGGGTCGTAGGGTGGACGGTGAAGACAATACGGCCACGCCCTGGATGCGTTTTGCGCTCTCCGTGGGCGTGGCCGTGGGAGTCGTTTGGGTGGTGAACGTGGTTTGAGAGCCTGCCAATAAGCACGCTCAGCGACAATCACATGGAGTGCAGGCCGATCATATTGCCTTCGGTGTCTTGAACCATGGCGATGAAACCATTCTCTCCAATCGACATTTTTTCCTTGAATAGGGTTCCGCCATGTTCAACGGCACGTTTGGCTTCAACAGCGCAGTCTTCACATCCAAAGTAAATCAATGTGCCGCCTCCGCCAGAAGGCACGCCCTCCATTTGAATCAACATGCCACAGGCGCCGTAAGTGGTTTGAGACTTTTCCTTATCTGAAGGAAAAGCCCACATTTCCATATTCGGCCACCCTTCTGGGGATGGTATGGGTTCCAATTTGATCGCAAATACGGCCTCATAGAACGCTTTGGCACGCTCCATGTCCTGGACATAGATTTCAAACCATACGACAGGATTGCCTTGATTGAAGCTCATGGGTTTGTCCTCTTGATGTGAGAAATGCTTAATCCTTGCGGAAGGCCTTGTGGCAAGCCTTGCAGGTCTCGGCGGTCTTGCCGAACAGCGGCTTGATGGCGTTCAGGTCGCCGCCTTTTGATGCCAAGGCCAGCTCAGCACTGGCTTTTTCAAAATCGGCCATTTTGCTCTTGAACTCGTCCGGCTTTTTCCAGATTTCGTCCTTGGCTTCGGTCTCGCCTGCCTTGGCATCGCTGCCGGGAATAAAGCCTTCGGCGGCGAGTTTGCTCATGAAGGCTACATTTTCCGCCATGCGCTGAAACTCGGCGGCGTTGTAGGGTTTTTCGCCCTTGATCATCGCGCCCATGGGCTTGAAGTTCCAGCCGACCACGGTAAAGACCGATTGACGGTACTCGATGGCCTTTTGTTGGGCTTCATCGGCGTGTGCGGGGGCAAGTGCGGCTGCGCCGAGCAGCAGCGCGGCAAGTGTGCTTTTGATGTTCATGGTTGATCTCTTGAGGTTGTGGCGCTTCGCCCTGTTGAACAGGGCTGGAACGAGTGTAGCCAAGAATCCGACCAAAGGCCGGGAAATAACCACAGAGCTTTAACAGGATCGGCCGCTCGGGGCCGGGCCCGGACGCCCATATCCGATCAGTTCCCGATAGGCAACAGACTCAGGTTGATATCAAATTGCTTGATAACAACGTTCTGGGTGCGGCTCGTCCATGTGCCGCCTTGGCCAAAGAACAGGAAGGATATGCCGCCGCAGTCATAATCACCGACATCATCGATTGGTGCCGTATTTCCCACCATACTTGGTGCATCAGCAAAATTGGATTTGCTCCAACGTGCACAGCCGACAGCATCAAAGTGCGAGGTGGTGGTTAATGTGATCTGCGCCGTGTTGCTGGCGTTATTGTCTGAGCCAAGATCCCAAACGGCCAGTCCATTGATGATGGCCGTGGCGCGTGAAAGGTCGGGGATCGTATCGTAACGCACGCTTTGCGGCAAAGCGTGGCATGGAGCGCCCATCCAGTTGAAAATGCTGCTGGTTCCGTCGCAATCCATATTCGAGTCACCGGCGTAGGGGAATCCCTGCATTGCGGTAAAAGCCCAAGGGGAACCCACTGAACCGCTCTGCGTCGTGTTATCGATATATTTCCAATCGCTCAGCGAATTACTGACCGAGTGGCTGAAGGAAACGCTGCCGCCGCCGCTCACCTCGCCGTTGCTCTTGGCGGAGACATTGAGCGACCAACCGGCGGAGTCCGTCATCGAGTGCTGGTTATTGGCGGAGTGCGGCAGATTGGCCAACCACTGAATGCCCGAGAGCCAAAGATCGGCGCCCGTCCATACGGCAGGCAGCACCTGCATGTCGAAATACGTCTGGTACCAGAACGCGGCATTATTATCGCGCTGGGAAAGCGGGCCGGGGTTAAGGTTGGCGTCCATCCCCAAGGAAAGCACGCGCGATTTTGGGCCATTGACCGTGTCGTTGAGATAAAGCACGGGATAGAAATTGATGATCTGGCTTGGACACTGGGGCGGAAGATCGTGCTTGCTGGAGTCTTCGTTCAACCACAGGATCGGACGTGTTACATAGAAACTAACGTACTCCCAGTCACGCGTCAGGCATTTGCCGTCGGCGGAAAAGTCATTGAGGATGCTGATGCGCGCCAGCGGCATTTTTTGCACGAATGAACACAGGTTGGAATCGACGGATGAACAGCTATCGCCGTTCGAGTCTGCGGACTGGGTTGCCGCGCGCACCGGGCGGGGTTGATGCAACTGATCGAGCAAGCTGTTGATTGCGGTACTTGTGGCGCTCCAAGGCGCGCTCTGTGCATCTTTGCGCGTAATGTGCAGAATGGCTCCATCCTGATGCCCATATCCGGCACGCGGCGGAATCACCAGTGCCAGGCCGGTATAACCGACATCCAGCAGGCTGGGCAAAATCCGGTGCACGGCACGCTCGAAATCATCATCCATGTGCATGATGAGAATGGGCACGCCGGCATCAAAGGCTTGGCGAAAGGCATGGTTGGGGTCGGTGATGCTTAGCGGGTTTTCCAATCGCGCATCCAGCAGCAGCACATCGCGCCCGGCCTCCAGCGATTGCATCCCGGAACTTCGAACCTGACGAAAGCGGGCTTCGATAGCCGAACGCATCGCCGCATCGCCAGGCGTACCTACGATGACCAGTTGCTGCATATCCGCGGAAGCGTTTTGGGGCTGCGGCTGCTCGTCCTCGGAGCAACCTGCAAGTGCGCCGAGCGCCAAGAAGGCCACCCAAAAAAGCACCGTCGTCAGACCAAGGGGAAGACGCGAGAAATTCTGGCGAGTTCTCCCCTCATACCCTTTTTCAGATACTTGATCCGCCGAACGGCTTTCGGGAGGTCGCGGGGCGAAACTTTGATTCATTTTGAATAAGCTCAGGTTGATTAGCCAACGAAAGCCGGCCACATGGCTTTCATTAAATCGGGATTTTCGGCAGAAGACTTGATAGCCCCATGCTATGCCTGATTACTCTAAAGCGGCTCCGTCCTAGATTCGTCCCATATCTCTGTCATTACCCGTGCGATCCGTCAACCTTCAACAAAAAAGGCCGCATAAAGCGGCCTTGGTTGGTGAGATCTGAATCAGTCAGTTATCAAGCGGCATTACGCAGAGCGGCAATGCGCTCGTCCAGCGGAGGGTGGCTGCTGAACATTTTCTGGATGTCGCCGCCGTTGATACCGAAGGCCGCCATTTGTTCGGGCAAGTGGCTGGGCTCGTGCATTGCCTTGAGCTTTTCCAGCGCGGCAATCATTTTTTCACGCCCCGCAAACTTGGCGCCTGCGGCGTCGGCGCGGAACTCACGCTGACGCGAGAACCACATCACAACCGCACTGGCGAGGAAGCCGAGGGCGATTTGCGCCACAAAGTTGGCGATAAAGAAGCCCAAGCCCTGCCCTTCTTCGTTTTTCAGAATCACGCGATCCACGATGTAACCGATGATGTAGGCGAAGAACACCACGAAGGTGTTGACCACGCCCTGGATCAGGGTCAGGGTCACCATGTCGCCGTTGGCGACGTGGCCAATTTCGTGCGCCATGACCGCTTCAGCTTCGTCGCGGTTCATGTAGTTGAGCAGGCCAGTGCTCACGGCCACCAAGGCGTTGTTGCGACTGGGGCCTGTGGCGAAGGCGTTAATTTCAGGCGAGTCGTAAATCGCAACCTCGGGCATATTGATGCCCGCCGCATTGGCTTGACGACGCACGGTTTCCATCAGCCAGACTTCGGTGGAGTTGCCGGGCTGTTCGATAACGACGGCGCCGACGCTGCGTTTGGCCATCCACTTGGACATCATCAGCGAGATGAACGAGCCGGTGAAGCCGACCAGGACGGAGAACACCATCAACGAAGTGAGGTTCAGGCCGTCTTTGCTCTGGATTTGACCCAGGCCAAAGACGCTGGAGACGATGAACCACATGATGCTGATGGCAGCGATCACGGCGATGTTGGTAAGGATGAAAAGCAGGATGCGTTTCATAGTGTGCAAATGACCTCTGGGTTAAAAATCAAACTGGGCTATTAGATAGGGGTTTGCGTGAATAATTCAATCGCCAGAGCGTGTTTCCAGACGTTCTGCACGGGTAAATCCGCGCGGCAGGGGGCGACCGCGACGCGCACGCTGGCTCAACAAGCCCATCCAGTCCGCCGGATTCAGGTTGAGGAAGCGCCCGCTGGTGTGCACGCGCAGGCTGTCCTTGGCGCGCAGCAGGGTCACATCCAGCAGCGCTTCGTCCTTGTTGAGCGCCATGAGCTTGCTGCCGCGTCCGCCGCGCGCTTCGTCGATAAGCTCCTGCAACGGAAATACGAGCAGGTTGCCGCCGCCGAGAGCGACGAGGAAAAGCGGCTCGTCGCCGCTTGCAGGCAAACGCAGGGGCGGCAGGAGTTGCGCGCCTTCGGGGATGGTCATGAAAGCCTTGCCGCTTTTTTGTCGGCCATGCAATTGCTCCAACTCGGCAATCAGTCCGAAAGCGGCGCTGGAGGCAAACAGATAGCGCTCATCCGGCGCGGCAAGCAGCACATGGCGGAAACTGCTGCCCGTCGGCGGAGTGAAGCGTCCGGTAAGCGGTTCGCCATGCCCGCGTGCACTGGGCAGGGTGTGCGCCGCCGTGCTGTAGGCGCGCCCTGTGCTGTCGACAAACACCGCTTGCTGCGTGCTGCGTCCGCTGGCCTGGGTGAGGTAAGCGTCGCCGGTGCGGTAGCTGAGGGTCGCGCCATCAACCTCGTGCCCCTTGGCCAGGCGCGCCCAGCCCTGTTGCGACAACACCACCGTGACCGGTTCGCTTTGAATCAGCGCGGATTCGTCCAATGCCTGCGCACTGCTTGCCTCAACCAGCGGAGAACGGCGCGGGTCGCCATGCGCTGCGGCATCGGCCAGTAGTTCTTCGCGCACCTTGGCGTGAAGCTTTTTCTCGCTTTCCAGTAAGGAACGCAGTGCATCGCGCTCCTTGGCCAGATCGGCTTGTTCGCCGCGCAGCTCCATTTCCTCAAGCTTGGCGAGGTGACGCAGCTTGAGTTCAAGAATCGCCTCGGCCTGCGCGTCACTGAGCGCAAAGCGCGCCATCAGCACGGCCTTGGGTTCGTCTTCGTGGCGAATGATGTGAATCACTTCGTCGATATTCAGGTAGGCAATCAGCAGGCCATCCAGAATATGCAGACGCTTTTCCACCCGTTCCAAGCGCCATTGCACACGACGGCGCACGGTCAGGATGCGGAATTGCAGCCACTCACCGAGCATAAGATCGGAAGAG
>CALKWL010000379.1 GCA_938004235.1 uncultured Gammaproteobacteria bacterium | reverse complement strand
GATTGACTGACGTGACTGGAGTTCAGACGTGTGCTCTTCCGATCTCAAGACTATCCGGAGTTCCCGATTGAGCTTGCGGCAAGACTTATACGCTCAGAGAAACCGGACCCGGAAGATGTCAAAGAGTTCGTGTCTCGCATGAAGCTGGCTTATGACCGTGGAGCAAGCTGCGCGTCGAAGATGAGAGAGCTACAGAACACGATCAACATTCAAGAGCAGACCATAAGGCTGCTTTCGATCAGCGAAGAGTAGGGGGTGAGTGGTGTCGCGCATTGAGATTCACAACAGAGGCATTCCCCCGCGCGGAAACGTCACTGAATACGTCCTACTTATTGATGGACAAGCACATATGGTATCTCAAGCATGGGTCGGCGAAAGTATGCGAGCGGAGGCAAGACGCGCATCAAGACGTTACGGCACGGGCGGATATCGCGATGAGCGTGGGCGCTTTATACGTGTGGAAGAAGAGAGGTAAATGAAATGACAAAGATCACGATTATGGCGACGCCTGGAAAGACACGCCTGGGTTTGGCAAGGATTGCATCCAGCAGCAAACGGTCTTTGAGGTGCAATGGACAAACTGCCCGGTTGAGGTCGCTGAAGAGGTCAAGCGGCTATGGGTACAAGAGGAACTACGCAATGACGACTCTTTCTTTTGGTGGAACAGCGATGATGAGGTTTCGGAAGAGTACCCCATCATCGCGGAGTACCTGAAAGAGCGCGGGATAACTGAGTGCTGGATTCGGTACTGGTGGTAAGAAAAACATTTGGGAGGTGCTTAAAGATGAGTGAATTCAGTTGTGAAGTGGTGCGTGTCGAGATTGAACCGCACCCCAATGCGGACGCTATTGAACTGGCGAAGGTCGGAGGTTATGTGTCCATTGTCCAGAAGGGTCAGTTCCAGACTGGCGATCTGGCGGTCTACATTCCAGAAGCCGCAATCGTTCCGGATTGGCTGCTAGAAAACATGGGGCTGCAAGGAAAGCTGGCGGGTCCAGACAAGAATCGCGTGAAGGCAATCCGCCTGCGCGGCGTCTTCAGCCAGGGGCTGTTGTATCCGGTCAGTGATCTGAACACTCAAGGTGAAAAGCGACACTATGTGATCGTTGGTGCGTTTGACGAGCTTGATCGGTGCGACTTCATCGACGTTGAAGAAGGCGAGGACGTTGCGGAAAAACTTGGTATTACGAAGTACGAGCCGCCTATCCCAACGCACATGTCCGGTCGGCTGAAGGGCGGTTACTACGATTTCGCCTTCAAGTATGATTTCGAGAACATCAAGAAGCGCAACAACCTCATCGAAGACGGCGAACAAGTGGTCTTCACGGAGAAGATTCACGGCACCTTCATGGTGGTCGGAATCCTGCCGGTATGGATTGCCGAAGAGCGCGACTTGAATCGCTTCTTCGTGTCGAGCAAGGGTTTGTTCGCCAATGGGCACGTATTGGACTGGGAAGCCGAAGAGAACCAGAACAACCTGTACGTCAAAACGGCCCTGGACAATGATCTGTTTGGAAAGCTGATGGCACTTCTCGACAGCCTCGATGAAGACAATCAACGCCCAATGTATTTGATGGGTGAGGTCTTTGGTACAGGTGTGCAAGACTTAGGCTATGGATCGAACAAGCCGCAATTCAGGGCGTTCGAGATGGCTTACAAGGATACTGATGGTCGAATCGACTATGCGCCACACGATGCGCTTGACGATATTCTGGAGCACATCGGGGTAGAAAGGGTACCCGTGCTGTATCGTGGACCCTTCAACAAGGCTCGTCTGCTGAAGTACACGGAAGGCAAA
Source organism: uncultured Gammaproteobacteria bacterium (assembly GCA_938004235.1). Taxonomy (GTDB): domain Bacteria; phylum Pseudomonadota; class Gammaproteobacteria; order Halothiobacillales; family Halothiobacillaceae; genus Thiofaba. The sequence continues at coordinate 117 of CALKWL010000379.1, read as the reverse complement.
GAAACGGTGTCCGGAAGCGGCACCCATGTTCGCGAGGGAATTGTCGTTCGCCCTGTCAATGAGCGCACGCATAGATCGGAAGAGCGTCGTGTAGGGAAAGAGTGTAGATCTCGGTGG
>CALKWL010000378.1 GCA_938004235.1 uncultured Gammaproteobacteria bacterium | reverse complement strand
CACCGAGATCTACACTCTTTCCCTACACGACGCTCTTCCGATCTCAAAAAAAATTTGCGGGGCGCCTTTTGCTAACAAAGCTTCTGCAAGCACTGGCTTAAGCGCAAAGCAGGTCTCGGCCGCACCGTATCGGGTGACTAAGTCATCGTAAGCAGCCTGTCCAATGATATCTGAAGCCAATTCAACATCACATTGAAGATCGCTGAACAAACTTTTATACTGCCCACGCCCCACTATATATACAGTGACATTTTTCGGACTGCATGAGGCAATTATTGATTTAACCAGAACACGTGCTTGTGCACTGTAGTCAGGCGTTATGATCGTGAAAAAGCTGGTCAAGGAAACAGGGCTTTTACCTTCAATCTTATTATCGGTCATTGTACCTCCCTACAGTTACGTTCTAACACCAAGGCTTGGATGATACCGGCGAGACGGTTTGCCATTTTCCTCCAGGTGCGCTCATGCATCCAGGATTTTTGACGCAGGACAATTGCAGACTGAAGCTCACTATTCTCGATCAATTCTATAAGTTTTTCCGCCATCTTATCCAAAGAGTTGTCTGGCAAGACAAAACGTGCATCTCCGAGCTCTTCAAATATTGGAATTGCGCTAGTCACTACGGGGCGTTCAGCAGACATCGCCAAGCGAACGGCCCCACTTGCGGATTCAAAGGTCGCTTGATATGGAAAGACAATGACATCACAATGAGATAAATGACATAATGATTCTTCCGTCGAAAGAAAATCAGGAATAAACTGGACGTAACGTGACATCCCAATTTGGTCTGCAATCTTCATACACCGTTTCAGTTCATTGTGCGAAGATTCCTCGTCGAGTTCGGCATTAACAAGTCGCAGTATTGCTCCTGGAATTTGTGCTCTGATGAGGGGGAGCAGGCGGATCAGTATATCGAGCCCCTTGTGGGGCATTACGAAGCCAAACGATCCAATGACCGGGGCGGCTTTTTTGCCGGGTGGGCCTGGTGGTTTGACTGTTTGATTATTGGCAGCCACCTTAACACCATGTGGGAACAACGTCGTTCGATCTGCAAAACCATACTTTTTCAAGCGATTTAGATCATCAATGCCATGGACAAGTATCCGGTCGGATCGTCGGAATGCAAGAAAGGCAATCTCCCGCTCCTGACGCGTGAACGTATCCATTTCCCAGGTGTTGTGCAATACTATGACGATGACAGTATTCGAGAAGCGAGAATCGGTCACGATTGCCGCAAAATCCCCTGCGCCAAACATTCCCCAATTGTGTTGGAATACGATTACATCCGGATCAAACTGGACTACATTGGTACAATGCCGGCGCCACCCTTCGACGCTATGGTGCCATGATTTCAATGCAAACCGCACTGCCGCAGGATTTTCACCATCACTGGGGGTCCGCTGGTCGCCAAAGACACCAATGTTAAAATCTTCAGCGTTGAAATGTTCCAGCAGAAAGCGCGAATATTCTGCAATACCGCATTTCGTTTTCCAGGTTGATACCCAGGCCACTCGCAATCGCTTTGGCAAAGGCGCACGCGCAAGTAATTTATCGGCACCCCGTGTGACACCATCAAGCCATGACTGACTTGAAATGCGTTCGTTTACACGAGCACGGGCACGTTCAACCCGCGACATGATCGCTGCTCGACCTTCGGCTGTGTGAGACTGCTCGAAAAAGTTTCGCATGATGTCCGCCAATTTGGCGGCATCGGGCTCCATCCAAACTGACCCTGCAGATTTAACGTGAGAAGTCGAGTATGCGTAACGATAGTCTATCAACCATGCAGTATCACCATCTGCAAAGTCAAGATGTCCGGATCCCGCGGTCAAAACCGTAGGGATCTCGGCAGCAAAAGCTTCAGCTGCCGGCATATTGAATCCTTCACCGCGGGTAGGCAAAACCAGTACATCCGCGTTTCGGTAGAGCTCCAATATTTGAGCATCCTCCGTATCTTCATTAATAAATGTGATTGGAGCAAGATTAGGATGCGTTGTGTGCAATCTCGAAATTTGCTCCTCGACATCATTATGTAGATTCGGAAATCCTTTGATGACAAGCTCGACTTTCTCATTACGATCAAAGGCCTCTGCATACGCTGCAAGCAGAACATCGACCCCCTTGCGTGGAAAGCATGATGAAACGTGCAGGAACACGAAGCGCCCTGGGTCTCTTGGCCAGTCTCGTCCTGCGTTGAGGCCCATGAAGGCTGTTAAGTCAGGTGCTTGTAAAACATCAAAAACCGGCCTTCTGATACCCGAATCAATAAGGACTTTTTTTACAAAAGAAGATGGGGCAAGCACCGCATCCGCAGCGGTTTCCAATTGGAGCAGGATTTCTGAAGGAACGAGGCTCTCTTCCCAAGGAAAGAGTACAAGGCTCAAGTCGCTTCTTTGGACCGGCGATATGGGCGGATAATGATGAGTAATGCAAATAATGGGACGTGGCAGGTTGGATGTTTGCCTAATGAGTTTCTCGATCTCTGGCAGTTCTCTTACAGGCACCCCGTCGATGCGACCGTATTCGTGACCTTCAACTGGCACAACTCGCACGCGATTCGGTCGCAGGCGCTCGACACCAATTGCAAGCGCTCGGGTTATTCGCCCGAGTGAGTAACTCCCGTTGATATGCCCAACAAACTCGATTGATCCCGCAGCGGCCTTGGGTAAAGCCACACAGTTAACGGGTCTAACCACCCCGCCGAAGCATAGCGCATCTGAAATTCCTTCAAAGCTCGACCTCCCATCAAATCTAACCGGCACACCTGCTCGTCTCAAAACTAACGCTTCGATTCCGCTCCTTGCGACTCCAGCATAGCATTTCTTGGCCAAGGCGGTTAAATGATCATCGGCGATTGTTCCAGTACGATTAAATTCCCCTTTATCCTCATCTATAGATGTCGTCGCTTCTTCTGGTACGAGTAATATTGGCGCGACCAAATTCCAAATCTCATCCGGGATGAGATCGGAAGAGCACACGTCTGAACTCCAGTCACGTCAGTCAATC
>CALKWL010000377.1 GCA_938004235.1 uncultured Gammaproteobacteria bacterium | reverse complement strand
TCCTGCCATGTCGATGGCTCGCCTGGTTTCATCTTCAAATTCTTGCTGGTCGTAGTCGTCAATTTTCCTTAACTCCTTATTCAACGCCAGAATACTCTCCGGCGTCCGGACCCACTCTGCCCGGCACTGGACCGGATCCCCGCCTGCGTCAGGTTGGAAGGTGACAACTCCGCTGGCGAGACTAGCCTGCCACTTGCCTGGGCGGGAAAGGTATGTTCGCAGGGTGGCGGGGTCCTGGCTTACCTGTCCGGGAAGGGCGGCAAGGGCATCGGACCAGGCAATGGCAAGGGCGAGGCGGGTGGGGTAGTACAGGGCGATTAACTTCATTTCTTCAGGCTAATAGCCCTGGACTAGCGAGCGCCAGCCCAGGGCGAACAGTTAACAAGATGATTCTTAAAATAGCGTCATTTTACTTTGGGCTGCTTCGGCTTTTGCGCGTAGGCAGTTTTTTACCGCCTCATCAAAATAACTTCTCTTTAATTCTATTCCAATACCTTTACGGCCCATTTTTACAGCCTGATAAACTTCGGAACCAATGCCGGCAAACGGCGTAAATACTGTTTCGCCTTCGTTACTCCAAAGATGGATGCAACGTTCAATAGTCTGTAGCTGGAGCGGGGCGATATGTTTTTCGTCGTTTTCATCGCGCCCATTCCGCTTGTTAAGTGTTTTCCCGTAATCAATGTCTAACCATACAGGGCTTGCGTATTTCTGCCACAAGTCCACGGGGAGATAATCCGGCGCGTTTATGTCCTTATCCTGGTGGGTTATCGGAACTTCGTTATCTCCTTCGTTTCTGAAAATGAGCAGATAGTCTGGAATCCCAACCCGGCTCATCACTGCGTCTTTTTTAATCTGCTTATGCAGAAGCCCTTGCGCCTTGGTACGTTGCATTTCAGTAACAGGATTTTTCCATATCGTTACCCTGGAATGATAAATAAACCCAAACTCTTGAAACAAGTCAATCAGGTATCCTGAAAAATCCCGTAAGCCGATATACCCTTCCTTTCCTTTTTGGATCGGCAAGTCCATACAATGCACTGCTACATTTCGGCCAGGCATCAGGATGCGGGAAAGCTCCGGGATTAAAAACCTAAAATGTTCTTTAAATTCTTCGTAGTCGCGGCTATTACCCATATCCTCAGCCAGGTCATTATAAACATACAACTCGGAGAATGGGGGGCTGAAAACAGACAATCCGACTGAGTTGTCCTGCACTTCTTTGATGCGCTGAACGCAATCTCCTAGATATAATTTGAACGATTCGTCAATGCGATCATCCTCTGAATAATTACTGCGGTTAAACTCTTTTTGATCCATGTACTTGTGGCTAAACTCTGCCATTTTTGCTTGCATTTCTTCAAATTGTTTCTGCTTTTTCTCGATTGATTTTAGGACATTGCCCATTGTGTCGGTGGTCACGATATATATATTCACAGGCTTTTTTTGACCGAAACGGTAAGACCGGCGGATTGCCTGGTAGAGGCCCTCAAATGAGAAGTCGAGGCTTGCAAAAACTTGATTATTGCAATTCTGGTAGTTGAGCCCAAATTGAGCGATCTTCTTTTTCGTTATCAATACCCTGAACTCGTTATGCGCAAATCCAAGCAGCTTCTTTTCTTTCAAATCGGGGGTTTCACTTCCGTGAACCTCAACGCTATCCGATATACGGCTTTTAATGTCCTGCGCTTCGTCATTCCTGTTAACCCATACGATGAATGGATCATCTGATTGATTTACGAGTTCGGCTACATTCTCCATTCTTGGCAGAATCGTAACGCGGAGTTGTTTATTGAATGTTGTGGCGCTTACTGCGGCGTCATTGAATAATAGCCCGTTTTCTTGCTTTTCAGTTTTAATGCGCCGTTCAAAATAGTGAAGAGGTGGCAACTTGAATGCGCTACCGTCAAATCCGATGTCCGCCGGGCTGGCAAGCATCACAGCCCACGTTGACACAAAACGCCAAAATTCATCCTGAGCATGGCCTTTAAGGCGCCACTTAGATGTTTCTCCGCCATCGTGTACAAAGAACATAGCGAGCATTTCGTTACGGCTCATAACGTTCAAAAATTCTGCATGGTTTCCCAATTCCATGTGGTCGTTAGGGGATGGGGTGGCAGTACAGGCCAGCTTAAACGGAGTATGGCTGAACGATTCTATAATTTGATTCCTCCGTTTGCCTGTGAAGTTTTTTAGAATGCTGCTTTCATCTAAGACAACTCCTGAAAACCGGGAGCAATCTACGTTGTCCAAATTTTCATAGTTGGTAACGTAAATATGCGGCCCGAAAACATCCGACTGAATACGCTCAACATTGATGCCGAACTTATTTCCTTCTTCTACTGTCTGGCCAGTTACGGCCAATGGAGCGAGAATGAGGACGGGGTGGCCAGTATGCTTGGCAACATGCCTACTCCATTCGAGCTGCATTAATGTTTTACCAAGGCCGCAATCCGCAAAAATGGCATATCTTCCCTTTTTTAATGCTGTTTTAACTATGTGCTTTTGGAAATCAAAAAGGCTGGCGTTAAGAATGGATTCATCTACATGAAATCCGGAATCCGAAAATGAAACCTTTTTACTTTTGATAAAGGAATTGTAGCTTTTCATCTTGTAACTGTTTAGTAATTATTTAATGCTTTACAAAATTGCAATCTTTATTGCATTAATGCAAATGTGATTGCATTTATTTTTCATTTTCGCTTAAAAACTCCTGCACTTCCTTCATTGTCTTTTCCCACTCTGGCCGGTCCCTTTCCAGCCCCGGCCCGTTTTGCAGGTCGTGCAGGTCCCGGAGCAGGGAGACACCGTGCCGGCTTATCTCTTCGTAGTCCTTGCCGTGGATGGTGAACCGTCCCCCGAAGCGCCAGAGGCGGGCCAGGCCAGAAAGGCCGAACACGAAGAAGACGGGGAGGGTCATAAAAAAGCGGATTAGGTGTTTCATCTTTTCAGTTTTGCAGCCTGGAAAAAGGCCAGTTTCTTGGCGTGTAATGCGATTTGGTAGGCGTCGCGCTGGTCCTGGTTGAACTTGCCTGCCGTCCGGTGCCCCTCCTGCTTGAGTACTTGCCGGAAGATAGCTTGTGTCCACTTTCCGCCTTTCTGCTTAGGGCTGATCTCGAACACGTATTCAACGCCGAAGAAGTGGCGGCAATAGTCAACCGTGTATTGGCTGGCTGCCTGGTTGGCCCCGGCGGGAATCTGCTTGGCTACTTTTCGGTCGTAGTCGCGTTGGGCTGGCGTCATGTTGCGCCAGATTTTCAATTTGTCCTCGTTAGTCATTGTTCAATTATTTTCAAATTCATTTTTCCCTGCATTGCCAAATACGCCTCCGCTTTTTCGGCATCTTTAGATCGGAAGAGCGTCGTGTAGGGAAAGAGTGTAGATCTCGGTGGT
>CALKWL010000376.1 GCA_938004235.1 uncultured Gammaproteobacteria bacterium | reverse complement strand
GTCTCAGACCGGGGCTTTGGCGCGCGACTTGTAGTCGCCGGTGCGCGTGTCGATCTCGATCCAGTCACCAACCTCACAGAAGTCTGCAACTTTGAGTTCGGTGCCATTGCTCAGCTTGGCGCGTTTCATGACCTTGCCGCTGGTGTCGCCACGTGCCGAACCTTCAGCGTAATCGATCTGGCGCACAATGGTGGTCGGCAGGTCAACGGAGATGACTTTGCCCTGAAAGAATACTGCCTTGCACTCATCGGTCATGCCATCGACGATGTAGGGGATGACGCTTTCGATATCCTCAGCACTGAGTTCGTACTGGTTGTATTCCCCGTCCATGAAGACATACATGTCATCAGACTTGTAAGAGTAGGTTACATCAACCTGGTCGAGATTGACCTGCTCCATCTTGTCGTCGAACTTGTAAACCGTTTCCGTCGTCGAGCCGGTCAACAGATTCTTTAGTTTCATTTTCATTATGGCGCTGTTGCGGCCAGACTTGGTGTATTCAGCCTTCTGAACCAACCAGGGGCTACCGTCGATCAGCACCACGTTGTTTACTTTGACATCTTGTGCCGTTTTCATAGAACCAACCAGATTAAAAGGGAGGGGCGATTTCTGCGCGGCTCTTGTACCAGCTTTGTGCAAAACGTGCTAGCGATTCCGCCAAGCTTGGCTGTCGCGCCAATTGGGAGCACCACTGTTCGGCATTTCTTTCCAGGTCTGGCCAGTGCTTCTGCCATGCCGTCCAGCTTTCCTGGAGAGAGTTTTGCCGGTTCCAGTCACCCCAAAAGCGCTCGGTAGCGACGGCGGCTTCTACTCCCACACCGTCCAGGTAGTGCCGCAGAAAGGCCGCGAGCTTTTTCAGATGTACATTTTCCCCCTGGGGATAGATGTGCCAAAGGAAAGGCTTGCCGGCCCACTGTGCTCTCACAAAGGAGTCTTCACCCCTTACCAGATTGAGGTCGCAGGACCAGAGCAGCAGGTCGTAGTCCTCCTGGCGGACAAACGGGATAGCCTGGATAGTAAGTTGGTCGCGGGAATGCGTTTCCCCATGGGCAAGCGCCTCAACGCCCAACCAGCGTTGTATATTTTTCGAGATGCGCCCGGTTGGAACCAGCAGGTGAAAGCGCCTTTCATCTCGCCGCAATGTTTCAAGCCAGGAAACGATACTTTCGTTTTCGTACGTAAAAATCGATACAAGGACACTGCCCGGTGACGGGTTTACGCCCAACTGCCGCAGAAAATGAAGCCTGTCCATTTGGGTGAACTGCTGACGCTTGAGCAACAGCGCCTTTTCTCGGAGCAGCCCCCCGGTTTTTTCCGTGAAGCCCGGAAAGTAGAAACGTTTTTCCGGACCAATGATCTGCGGAGAGGGCAGGCCGTGGCAGTCCTCTATCCAGGATTCCGCGCTGAGATACTCGAGGTTTATCCATAGTGAAGCCGGCTCACGCGCTGCCATGGCGCTGATCAGTGTGTCCGGTAGTTGGCAGCCAAAGGTCTCGATCACGACAGCAGCGGGAGCGACCTCCAGCCCGGCTCCCCATCGGATCACCTGTACGCCTGCAACCCGCTGGATCGGAAGCGATGGGCTGACCTCGGGACAGAGCAGTTCCAAAACTTGTGGGTCGTCGACAAACAGGCGGACATCAAGCTCGAATTCATGAGCCAATTGGCGTGCCAGCCGCCAACTGACGCCGACATCACCAAAGTTGTCGATTGCAATGCAGTAGATGTCCCAGGTTTTCATGAATTGAGATCAATCCCGTCTGATTGGGAAGCGGGCGGTCCGTTTCTCCGGGAGCCATGCAGAACAGAAAACCGGGTCAGAGAACAAATAGCACTAATACTGGGAGAAATTGTTCTCTGACCCGGTTTTCCCATGCATCTTGCCCACTCAGTTGAGTGGCTTTGCCTCGGAGTACAGGAACTCTGCCAGCGCACTACCCATGACTCGACAGGCCGTCGATTCCGTGGTGCTGCTGTAGGGGATCGGCAGTAGCGGAACAACCAGAACCATCGGGACCATCCAGCCCGACTCGCCCACCGCCTTCTGCCTCAAGACGCCCGCCTCGACCATCTGCGCGACCGACCATACCGTGGCGACAATGTCGGTTTCACGTCTCGATGTTCGTCCGATGCCCCACCCGCCTCCGCTGCCACCCTCAAGTATTGTGTGCCTGCCGAACTCACGTGTTTCAATCTGCATCAGCACAACGAAACCGATGCCGGCCTCTGAAAGCGCGCCTTGTACTTCCGGTTGCTTCAGCAGCGCCAGGGTGGCCGGCTGGGTGAGCCGTTCATAATCCGCCTGGTCGGCTGCGAGGAACCGGGCGTGGAACACATGGCCGGGCATCACCCCGACCCGCCGCGGCGTGCCCTCGAGTGCATTTTTCACGCATGTCGCCATTTCATCGTTCATCTGCGCCGTGACGGTGCTCGGTGCACAATTGCCACCGGTACGGTCCCGATGCTCCAGGCAGCTCTTGTGGAAAAGCAGCACGACAGCCACGTTCGTATCCTGCGGGATGCCGGTTGATGCGGTCCGTGTGATGGATACTTCAGGTGCAGAGGCACAACCCGCAACCGCCAACACCCAGGTCAGGACCAAGGCTGCTCGTACAGACATGCCCTGTCGCTTCATCGACCGCAGCCACCTTTTCCTGTCGAAGAAGGCGTCACAAAGGCGGCGTAGGTAAGCGCCGGATTCCATGAGCTCCATACCGGTTCACCGCGACGGAACCGCCAAGGTGCGGCGATGCCGCCAGAGGCATTGTGCTGGCTCATCCACTCCGTCGTGCGTGGAAAGCCTCCCAGCTGAAAAAGGGCCCGCACCGTCCAGAAGTAGCTCTGGCACGACTCCAGCGGGGCAGGCAGGCGCAGTAGCGGCTCGGCAAGGTTGGCGCGCTCAAGCAGAAGCCGGCCCGGCGTCAGGCCGAGCCCGGTGTCAGCCGCCGCGTAGAGCCGGAATTGATATGTCACGTTACTGACAGACGCGGCGAATTCAGACTGACCCGGCAAAGACAGCAACTCCGCCAGAGACGTCCAGCGAAACTCCGGCTGAGCGGTTTCGATCCGCGTAACAACCAGGCCGTTCAGCCCCCTCCCCCCCCTGCCCGAAAAAAGGCCTATCAGGAAACCGCTGGTGGCCGGTGGGCTGATCGGCTCGAGGGCGAAAACGCTAAACAGATTCGAACCAGGCTCGGGCACCTTCCACGCCGGGTGCCACACCAACAGAACCTCGTCGATGAGTTCCTGGCTGAACCGCGCAAGTGCTTCAGCCAGCATGCCGTCACCACCCACCTGTGCACCGGAGACGGGGACATCGAATGTAACCGACCGTTCATATGCGTCACCCCGATAGCCACAATCGCCCTGGCTCTCAACGCGAATCGGCAGCTTTGCGAACCTGGCCGCACCCGGTCTGCTGTCAGACACGCTCAACTCACCGGCAGGCGCCGTTATGACAATTCTTGCAGTAATGACACCGTCAGCGCAGGGCGGGGCTGGATCCACAAACGAAATGGACAACCCCATCGCATCGGCATAGGCCGACAGCGAATCCCGGATCGTGGACCCGATGCTCGCCTGGTCTAACCCAGGCAGAGACGTGGCGTCGACGTGCGCGATGGCCAAGTCCGTCACCAGGACAAACTCGATGTCACGGGGCGCCCACAGATGCTGGTATCGCTCGGAGTCGACCGCATGGTTGCCGGCGTGAACTTGGATGGATGCCCAAAACAGAATGCAAGTTGCCAAGCCCGCGCCGAGTGTCCGGAAGGTGAACAACCGGGCATGTTCACCGCGTGAAAACACGAACGAATTCCAGTCGATAGCCTCTGTATTCTGTCTCGTTGCCACGCAGGCCATCCGTTTCGCCAAAGGGTCAAGGAGAAAAACCGGGTCAGAAGTTTTCAGCCGTCTTTAAACCGTCCGTGAAGACGGGGTAGAACCCAACGCATCGTTGGAGAGCGTTGA